>CAJQGO010000027.1 GCA_905477565.1 uncultured Planctomycetota bacterium | reverse complement strand
GGATGAACTCCGAGTATAGAACCAATCAATACGACAGCTGGTGAACGCCCCTTCTTGAGTTGCGGAAGTGATTTATGCACAAGATCGATTGGAGCAAAAAAATCAATTTCAAACACGCTTCTCATCGTATCCAAAGACGACTCCGAGAAAGGCCCTACAGCTCCTACTCCAGCTGCAGCTACGATCAAATCAATGCCACCAAACGCCACCTTTGCCTTTTCAACAAGCTCCTCCTGAAATCGACTATTCGTGATATCCCCAGAAAGAGGAATGAGCACTCCGGGGTATTCTGAGGCAAGGTCGATTAACCTCGATTCACGGCGACCTGAAATGACGAGCCGTGTACCTCGCTCCGCAAGCAATTTTGCAAGTGCTCTGCCTACACCGGAGGTTGCTCCGGTGAGAATACCGCACTGCTCAGAAAGATCACGCACTTTGCAGTATGACACGTCACGTAAATTCCGTTACTGGAGCCTGCGCTATAGAGAGCAACGAAGAATGTGACTGCACTCGCACCTCATTACCACAATCTCTTACCGTTGCTTCATCTGGATCGATGCGCCCCAGAACAGCTGGAGGTATGCGGCAGTGAATTATCATTCGCTCATCACCAAAACGTTTCGACAGAACTTCACCATGCTTTGCAAGCCAGGCTAAAAGACGGCCGTTTCCACAGTCTGTCTCCACTTCAACATTCCGAAAGCTTCGCCCTAAAGCATCACTCGTACGCATCGCAAGTTTTTCGAGGCCATAACCCGTTTGAGCGGAGACACCTACAGCATACGGATACCGATCACATAATCGATTTCGTGCAATACGATCGGTCACTGCATCAAGTTTATTCAAAACAAGTATTGTGTCCTTTACATCAACACATAACTCTTCGAGTACAGAATGCACAGCCTTAATCTGATTCTCAACAAAGGGACTCGAAGCATCTGCTACGTGCAACAACAAGTCGGCTTGCTGAGTTTCTTCAAGTGTCGCTTTAAAACTTGCTATCAAATGATGCGGCAGATCACGAATGAAGCCAACCGTATCACTTATTAACACCGGCCCCCAACTTGGCAACTTCCATCGCCTTGTACGAGTATCAAGTGTGGCAAAGAGTTTGTCTTCGGCGAGGACATCTGCGTGCGTGAGTGTATTGAGAAGGGTGCTTTTTCCTGCGTTTGTGTACCCAACGAGAGAGACCGTTCGCTGCTCATGCCTCGCCGCAACCTGTCGCTCACGACGACGGTGAATAACTAACATCTCCTGCTTCAGATCATGAATCCTTTTCTCAACAAGTCGCCGGTCCACTTCAAGCTGCTTCTCACCTGGCCCTCGCATCCCGATACCCATCTTCAGCCGAGAGAGGTGTGTCCACATCCGCTTGAGCCTGGGCAACGAATACTCCAACTGAGCTAACTCTACAGCCAGCCTTGCCTCATACGTCCTTGCACGTGCAGCAAAAATATCCAGTATGACTTCTGAGCGATCCAGCACTTTACAATTCAACTCATGCTCGAGGTTTCGTATTTGCGCTGGTGAAAGATCATTGTCAAACATGACAACATCAGCATCGTGATGCTCAACAATAGAAAAGAGTTCTTTGAGTTTCCCTCGACCGATGTATGTCCGCTGATCTGGCTCGTGTCTTCGCTGGACTAATTCAGCCACAACATGAGCACCGGCAGTAATTGCCAGGCCTGACAACTCCGACAGAGGATCTTTAGGGTTCACCGGCGTATTGATATACACACCAACAAGCACAGTTCGTTCGGACTCAACGCCAGTGGTACGTTCAGGGAGACTCACTCGCGACCTTCCTCCGCTCCTGCAGCAAGGTGACAACAGCTTTCCCAACGTCGGGTATCGAGAAGACCATCAGCAACGGCATCCTTCACAGCACACCCAGATTCATGCGAATGGCTACAGTCCGGATAACGACAATGATTTGCAAGTGGACGTAAGTCACGGAAGGCAGACGGAACCTCTGCCGGAACAGTTTCCCAAAGCTGAAACTGACGCACACCAGGAGTGTCAACAAAACTGCCGTTGTACGAATGCGGGAGTAATCTTGCAGCGGTCGTTGTATGACGTCCCTTTTCATTATCACGACTTACGCCAGAGACAGGCAATTCAAGTGCTGGCTCGAGACGATTGAGGAGCGATGACTTACCAACACCGCTCTGACCAACTACGGCGGTAACTTGACCGTCTAATTCAATTTTTAGTCGAGAAAGACCATACCCAGTTACTGATGAGCAGAGAATAACAGGGTAGCCCATGCGAGCGTATACACCAGCGAGCGGCAGAATTTCAGCCGGATCAATCAGATCGATTTTATTAATACAAATCACGGGACGGATGCCTGCAGAGTCTGCAGCCACAAGCATTCGGTCAATGAGGCCGGGCTTTAAGTCTGGCTGGGCAGCACTGCCAACGATAAACAACTGATCTACATTCGCAACAAGAGTGTGTCGGCGGCCGCGGCTCGACCGACTTAAAGCACTGCGACGAGGCTCAATAAAACAGATGGCAGCCTCTTCACCTCGCCCCTGAACCTGAACCCAATCGCCTGCCGATACAGGATGGCGT
Source organism: uncultured Planctomycetota bacterium (assembly GCA_905477565.1). GTDB lineage: Bacteria > Planctomycetota > Planctomycetia > Pirellulales > UBA1268 > UBA1268. Next base: position 1,196 of record CAJQGO010000027.1, on the reverse strand, counting down.
TGATCTGTCGCGACATCATGCAGGACCTGACGGATCGCGCACCGTGTAATCTCTCCAAACTCATCGCGTACGAAGCTATCCAAACCATGGGCGTGGAGTACTTGCCCCCGCCATGCATCATTCACATTCCCAGATCTATCGCCACCGCCTTCAATAGCAGGCAGTTTGACTGTCCGTTTTCGGGTAAGTTCTCCCTTGCCGGAAAGCCTCTCTGTTGAAGCAAGATTCTCGCTCACATCACCGTCATTTGCGAATTGCCGGGTAACATCAGTTTGTCGTCGACGCGCATGACGGTTTTTGCGAAAGGCGACTCGAGATGTTCGAGAATTTTTCATATCTCAAGCATACACAGCAGGACGCTTCCTTTGATACTCCTCCTGTTGAAGCCACGGCTTCTTGCGATTCCCTACCGCAGAAAATTACCGCCTGCGGCGGGACTCCAATCCGGAGGCCTGAAGAAGGCTGCGGCTGAAAACATCCGTCTCCGCAAGTTTACTCTTGGCATCATCGGTTGCACCAAGTTCTGCTGGATCATAGAAGACTTCAAAAGCATATTTGGCAAATGACAACGTATCACCTGGCTTGACATGCTGTTCGCTCACGCGAACACCATTCACTTTTGTTCCATTGCTGCTGTTGAGATCCCGTACGACCCAAATTCCTTCCTCAACAACAAGTTCACAATGACTTCCTGAAATAGTAGGGAATCTCAGTACAACATCAGCAGACTCCCGCCGACCAACCACGAGAGTCTTCTTCAGCAAAGGAATCGAGTCCCCTCCACCAATGGGTTGTAATTCGCCGAACATCAGCTGGGTTCTCCGGCTTTGCAACGCTCATCAGAGTTATTTTTGTCTGTTACCATATTAATAAAACTATACGATAGAAAAAACTGTCCTGCATATCACTTCTCCATGTTTTGCACCATTTCCCGCGATCTCCTGCTGATTCATCACTCGCACCCCAAAGTAGCGCCCGCCGCTTGCTCTTCACCGTGTGCCGTGCGACGATTTTGAAGGAATCTGAGTGGGCCGGGCAGTCGCTGGTCAGATACAGTTCTGGATTGCAAATTGACATATTCATCTTTCGAGATGTTTTTGCAACTTTTGTACCAAAAACATTCTGGCGAGAGGAAAGTCCGGGCTCCGAAGGATGCGATGGTGGGTAACGCCCACCAGCCGTAAGGTTAGGGAAAG
>CAJQGO010000026.1 GCA_905477565.1 uncultured Planctomycetota bacterium | reverse complement strand
CCCGGTAGTTACGGCAAGCGAGATCTCGCGAGAGCAGCCGAAGAACGCTTCGCGCGAACACTGAACCCTCATTTCAAAATTCAATATTGGGCCTGGCCTGCAACGTTGATGCGAGCGATTACTGCTGCGTATGCCGAGTTGGATCATTTTGAAGAAGGCAAGGTTGCCGTAACCGGTGGATCCAAAAATGGTGCATCACCCTCAATGGCTATTCTGCATGATGATCGGATGACAGCCGTTCATGCCACAGTTTCACCAATCTGGGACTCACCTTTGCGGCTATGTGATCGTGCTGCATGGAAGGAACTTGATTCACAGGAAGGAAGGCGAGGGCCTTTTTCTGGGGGACATTATGGACCAACATTTAATAGAGAAGTTTTGGAACAGGGCCATACATGGGAAGACCTTCAGACCTTTACTCGTGAAATATCAGACGAAGTATTTATTTCTCGAAACCTCAAACAACTGCGGCGTCGTGGTGTTGAGATGCTTTTTCATCCTGGAACGCATGATTGTGTAGCGTACGACATGGCCTGGGGTGGTGCAGAGCACCCGGATATCCCGGTATACCTAGGTGCCAATACAGGCCATGGGAAAAGAGGCCATCCTCGATTGGAGCGAGGGCAGTCGAATAAGTCAGCATTTCTGCTGACACATTTTTTTCCGAATGAGATTAGTGGCAGATTGCTCGTACCTCCAAAAGTTGAACATGCGTTTGTTGATGATGCGATTGAAGTGATTGTCGAGTTTCCTGACGGGTACGAACCAGAAGGCGGTAGCATCTGGTGGATGTTCGATCGAGCACCTGATGGAAGTCCACACTATCTTAATGAGCCTATTCCGGATGATAATTTTGCAGAGATGCACTACGATGAACAACGCAGTGTTTGGGTTGCTGAAATTGAGCTTGATGCCAACGCGGAGCAGATTGATTTCTTTAGTAACTATCTCAGCAGAGTGAAGCATAATGGGCGTTCCTACGAAACATATCTCTCGAGCCCGTATATGCGAGTTGTCCTACCGAAGCGATAAGACACATCCCATTTCATGAACTAACTGACTCTGCCCTACTTCGTTGACAGAAAGTGAAGAACAGCATGAGTAAAGTCTTCTGTGGCATAATTTTTTTTGGCGTTGTCTGTTGCTGTCAATTTGTAGAGGCAGTACAGCCCCCACATGCAGTTCTTGTTGTTGGCACCCATCACTATTCACCGCAATTGACGATGCCGTTCCTCGCGACTGAACTCGAGCGACTTGGTTTCCGCACAACGGTCATCAATCCGGCGTGGGATCCTGAGAAAGATAAACGTGGTCTGCCTGGACTTGAAGTACTCAAAGATGCTGATGTCGGCATATTCTTTATGCGTTTTCTCCAGCTGGAAGATGACCAACGTGCCCATATCACAGAATTTATTGAGTCGGGTAAAGCAGTTGTTGGTCTTCGAACGAGTACGCATGCATTTAATTATCCAAAGGATCATCCGCGTCATGCACTCAATAATGATTTCGGACAAAAGGTTCTGGGTTCTCCGTATCTGATTCATCTGGCTGGAAAGACTCAGGTGAAGCCTGCAACTCATGCTGCACGTCATCCAATTTTGCATGGAGTAGATATGGATGGATGGGAGTCACAAGGAACGCTCTATCTTATCGATGCACAACCGGGAATTGAGCCTTTGTTGATCGGTACTGGACATTCAAAGCGTGTTGGCACTGTGACAAATCAATTTGGAGTGCATGAACTTGAACACACCATGTCAGCGCCGGTTGCATGGACATGGAAGAATCTATATGGGAGTCGTGTTTTCACTACCTCGCTTGGACATGAAAAAGATTTTACGAACCCAAACGCTGTACGAGTAATAATCAATGGTATTTTCTGGTCAGTAGATCAACCTGTTCCGGCTTTAGAAACTGTCATCAACACGCGTGCGATGAGTCGATACTAACCAAAGTCTATGAATAAATCATTTGAGTGAAGAGGTGTTATTCCTTCCATTTTAACAACGTCATCCAAGCAGCTTCTAGTTCTTTTCATGCAGCGCATTCTGATTTATGGCTTTGGCCCATATAAGCATTACACATCAAATGTTACCGAAGCAGCGCTTCGAGATATGAAGCTTCCAGGGAATGCATTCAAAAAAATTTTTGAAGTGCGATTTGATCGGCACATGTTTGACCAGGTATTCGAGAATGTACAACCAGACGTGGTTCTTGGTCTGGGCCAACACCCCCGTGCTCGAAAGTTGCGTATTGAACGACGTGCACATAAACGTGGTCGTTCTAGTCAAACTCGGTTGGCAACACTTTCACTCCCCCATACATCTGAAACAACTGTGGCGTATGATGCTGGTGACTATGTCTGCAATTACTCCATGTGGGTTGGTTTGGAATGGTGTGTTCGGAACGATGCACAGTACGGTTTTCTTCATGTCCCCAAGAACTACTCCACAAAAAAACTTGCACGGTATGTGAGGCGGGCAATCAAGTCATGTTGATTCTGTTTGATACGTGGGAAGCTAGAAATAAACCATGTGCCGTGGGAATCGTGATTGATTCATACTGTTCCGATGCGTGTTGTATCCAAGCACGAGCAAAATTTAATGAGTCTCACGCAAGGGATCAAAAAGTTCCGAATCAAGAACGAGTTCCCGAAACTGCTGCTCTGGAACGTCTCGCAAAAGTTCTACAAAAGCAACGAGTCCAGAGATGTCGTCATGATGCAAGCGTATCGCAGAGTATGCGTCACTGATTTTTGGAGCATCTCCCTTTTGTTTGATTTTTGCGTATTTGATTTTCTGATTAATTATTTCCCGTAGTGCAACCGAAGTTTTATTGAGGTTTCGTAACGAGGTTGTCGGCACCTCCACCATGCCAGGTTGGATACGATGTGATCTGCCATCAATAAAATCTGGAAAGGTATGGCAGGCCGCACAATTGCCGACACTTGTAGCTCCCTCATATCGAAGGAATGTTTTGAATCCTTCGTAGGCCAGCTTGCTCATGCCGGGTGGAGATTTTAATAGGATACGGCCTTCCTGGTTTGCCAGTCGGCCAAATATTCGGCCTGAAAAGTCCTCCGAGGATTCATCTTCGTAAGGTACTTCTGGTAAGCGATTAATGTATGAGAAAGCATCAAAGACTGACCTGTGGGTGCTGGCAAGACGATGAATCTTTGTTTTCTTTTCAACGCTTTGCACAGTTCGATCTGGTTGCTGATACTCGGCCTCTGTCATCCAGAATAGATCATCCCAGTACGGTGTGTCATTTGGTACTGCATTGCCTTTTGTACTTCGGCCAGAGCGAACAATGTGTGTCAATGTCTGCCGAAGTGCCTGAGCACGTTCAGTTTGTTTTTCGATTAGATTCGTTGTTTCACCAGGATCATTCGACAGGTCGTAGAGTTCCTGATTTCTTTTTTTTGCGGAACCCATCACAAGCTTCCACTGCGTGTCACGAATTGCAAATTCACCACGACTGCTGTGATGAATCATCGGCACACGATTTACAGTGGCGGCCTTTGTCAGGGCAGGGAGAAAACTTTGGCTATCTTCTCCGGCAACCTCTGGTAGTTCGGTACCTACCATGTCAGCAAGCGTTGCGAGTAAATCGGTCTGGCAGACTGGTGATGAATAGGTTCGGCCGGGGCTTGTAACGCCATTTGGCCATCGGACGATAAACGGAACCCGATGACCTCCTTCGTAAATGGATCGTTTCCCTTCGCGATAGGGTCCATTGCTGGCATGGTGGAAGCGTTCTTTGCGCTTCTTCCAAGTTGTTTCAGGACCATTGTCACTCGTGAAAAGAATAAATGTGTCCTCGGCAATTCCTTCCTTTTCAAGGAAGTTCAAAATTCGCCCGACGTGCCAATCTGTTTCGATCATGAATTCGCCATAAGCACCAGCCTCTCCCTGCCTTCGAAAGCGATCCATAGGAATGACTGGCTTATGCGGAGATGTGTAAGGAAGATAGAGAAAGAATGGCTTGTCGATGTTCCGTTGCTTCATCCACTCAATTGATTGTGTGGTGAAACGGTCAAGGCACGAAATGTCAGTGAAGTCTGGTGCGACCTCAAGTTTGCCAGAAAAATTCCCTGCAGCATTGGCGTCTTTGACAGATGCTGACTGGTCATACGGTGGCATGATTCGATAATCATCGAGAGCAATTTTGTTTGGTTTTTTTGATGTGTATTCAGTTGGAGGAACTTTCGCAAACCGTCCTTCGAACCAGGCAAGCACACCGTAATTCATTGATGCCGGAATTCCCCAGAAATAATCGAATCCTTTGTCGAGAGGCATATCAAGAACAGGCTGACTCCAGTCACGAGTTGTTCTTGTGCCGGGAAAATCCATGCCGAGATGCCATTTCCCAACCATGGCTGTCTGATAACCATTGTCCCGAAGCAAACTTGCAAGAGTCATTCGTTGATCGGGTATCAAGCAGGGTCGTTCTGCCTGAAAGACACCACGTTTTAATTCTGTTCGCCAGCTATAGCGTCCGGTCAAGAGTCCGTACCGTGATGGTGTGCACACTGTATCTGAGCAATGGCCATCAGTGAAAAGAACTCCCTCATGTGCGAGTCGGTCAATATTTGGGGTAGAAAACTTTGCATTTTTATTGAGGCAAGTTGCGTCCCCATATCCCTGGTCATCGGTGTAGATCACAATGACATTTGGCCTGGTGGTGTCGTCTGCAGTTCCTGTGGTAGCCAATAACGTGATGCTGGCTGCAATAAAAGAAATTTTTTTCATTATTTTTCCTAACGGACCTGCTGCTTACTGATAAAAGCTGGCATCGTTGCCCCACGGTTTTGTCATCGCAACCGTATTTTTAAGGCAGAGTACATACTGGTCGCAAGCAGACCTCTTTAATTAAATTGCAGTGACAAAGTCAGCCAGAGCGACCAACGATTTTGTTTTCCGATATCGCTAACCGCTTTAGTTGCCTTTTCTAAAAGCACGTAACAACATTTTGGCACTATTCTCTCATCAGCTTTTCTATCTGTTGCTGGAGATACTTGTCTCCAGTCGCACCCTCCCAACGAAGCTCACCAGGCCAGAATTCACGAATGTAGCCCTGTTTGTCAAGAACGTAAACGCTCGGCCACATTGAGTTTCCCCATGCCTGCCAGTTATCTTTTTCAATGTCAGCAAGAATTGGGAATGTAAGGCCGGCCTCTTCGGCTCTTTGTCGAATCAAATCAATATCATGTTCAGCTTTCGTCTCTGGTGTCTGAATTCCGATGAGTACAACATTTTTGTCCTCAAACCGTTGTTGCCAATCGGTATATACCGGGTAGTTGTTCTTACAGTTGATACAACCAAATGCATAAAAATGAAGAACAACAACGGTGCCTTGTAAGTCAGAGAGTGTCAGCGGTTTCTCTGTATTGATCCAATGTCCTGAGTCTTGTAGTTCTGGTGCCTTGATTCGTAAATCCAAACGTCTCGCCTCATTGATAGGCTGTCCCTGAATTTTCTGGGCAAGCTGAGTCAGCGAAGCCCATTGTGTTGGTGAAAAACTTTTCCTTACATCTTTCAGCAGGTCGTTCCATAGTTCTTCTACCTCATCCCTTGTTTTGTCAAGTGACTGATTTCGATACGGAAGAAATTTAATATCATATGTGTCGAGAAGGGAACGGAGTTTTTTCTGGTTTGATGAATTGATGTGGAGGTTTTTTTGCACCGCTGGAGAATGGAGTAAATTCCAAATCGGATCAGCGCCTTCAAATGGATCGGCAGCAAGTCCATCCAAAGAAAGATAAATACTTGCAATAAAAAAACATATGACATAAGAGATTCTTTTTTTGATTGTTCTTCATTCCTTTCTTTTCATTATATGCCATTACTAGCAGGTGATTTCATGGTTCGTGAGCATTGGCTGGCTCTATTTGGTCGGACAAAATCTGAGTACGGTGGTGCAAAAAAGAAAACCTCGAAGAACGAAGATACCGGGTAGCTTTTGACTTCTCGTGTTTTGGCCTGTACTCCAAATTGATGCCAAGAGTGAGGAGTATTGGAATGGGTGAGGCGGCTGCAGAATCAGCATATTTCGTAGTGTACGAGAATCAAAGCCGAAGAGTTGCCGATTTCTTGCTTCTGCACAAAAAGTAAAGTACGTTTTGAAGGTGCTTTCGGTATAAAAATTCGTTGAGTCTGTGCAATGCAATCCTTTTCTACCCATAGTGGAAATCTTAA
>CAJQGO010000025.1 GCA_905477565.1 uncultured Planctomycetota bacterium | reverse complement strand
CTCATTTTACTTTCGTAAAAATCAACAATTGTAAAATTATCACTGACAGCTTTCGGTGGCGTACCGGCTGTTGGGAAAGTTATTTTGACATCATCACCCGGTAGTGAAAGGAATTGATCAACTCCCTGACGGTTCCGGAAACTTGCCAATCCAATACCAGGCACAATCCCTGTGAACTGTTCTTCAGCCATATCCATGACATGCCCTTGGTTCGGCCGAGCTTTCTGAAATGGATTTGTTGGCTTTCCATTCGTGGCTGCTGCCTCAGGAGATGTCTCAGAAGAGTCCTCACCAGGACTGGTTGCGGCGAGCACGGCATCAACCTGTTGGTCAACAGATCGCGCTGGAGCGTTCTCTGCAGATTTTTTTGAATCAAGCCGCTCTTTCCAGAGACGTTCCCGATTCACTCGCATTCGACGGTGTGGCCAGCCAGCATGTTCAAGAGCAGGTCGGGTTGGAGTCTCCGTTGGGTTCTGACTGTCAATCGTGTCGTAACCACCTTCTCGTAGATCAAAAGAAAGCTGTTCCCGGTTTGCCGGGTGCTGAAGATATCTCCCAAAGTCACTTACTTGTGCGTGGGTTTTCGGATCGATTCCAATGAACATCACTTGCCGTGTAACCCACTGGCCACGGACCTGAAAACTGAGCATGGCCGGTACAGCAACGGTTGGAGTCATCCCGGCTATCTGATCGCCCGCAGCTCGTTTGATTTCATCGATGTGCCATTGCGGATCCTGAAAGCCAGAGAGAGAGTGACTTTCAAAAACAATGTCGGAGAGAATTCCATGGATACGGGTTTGCATCTCGTTGGAAAAACCAGCCATAACGGCGTTGACTACGATCATTGTCGCCACACCGAGCGTCACGCTAATGACGCTTGCCAGTGCAATCCATCGCGTACGAAGATATCGCCAACAGAGAAGGAGTTTGTACATAGCGCTACTTGCAGCATCAGCCGCCTGCGTGGGGACGATGAATCGGGAATAGGATGACATCACGGATTGAACTGGCCTGTGTCAAGAACATCACAAGGCGATCAATTCCAATGCCAAGGCCACCGGCTGGTGGCATGCCGTGTCGAAGTGATTTAATGAAATCATGGTCCATTCGGGCCATGGACTCATCGTCGGAAAGACCGGCTAATTGTGTCCGAAAAAGCTCTTCCTGGAGATCAGGATCATTGAGTTCTGTATAGGCGTTCGCCAGTTCCATGCCGGCAACGTACAGCTCAAATCGTTCAGCAATGTCTGGGGTATCACTTTTTCTCTTGGTCAGTGGGCAGACAGCAGCTGGGTAATCAATGACGAAGATTGGGCCGGAGAGTGTCTTTTCAACCGTTTCCTCAAAAAGTTCACTCTTGATGACATCCGGGTGCCTGCCCGCTGTTTCAATGTCATGCTTTGACGCCTCAGCTGCCACGCTCGCTGGATCCTTTGGGTCACAGCCAGTCACCTCAGCAAGCAAGTCATCGTATCGCTTTCGAGGAAAGGGTGGCTTCAGGCTGACGTCATGCCCCATCCAGGTGAATGTCTCCGGTGTGCCTGCAGCCTCAGCAGCTGCAATAAGCACAGCTTCTGTGAGATCCATCATGGAGGCGTAATCACCATAGGCCTCGTATGCCTCCATCATGGTGAACTCAGGATTGTGACGGGGGCTTATGCCTTCATTACGATAGACACGACCCAGCTCAAAAACTCGTTCCATGCCACCAACAAGTAATCGTTTGAGGTGAAGCTCTAACGCGATTCGCATCACCAGTGGCATGTCGAGTGCATTGTGATGGGTTGTGAAAGGACGAGCCGCCGCCCCACCTGCGGTTTCTTGCAGTGTCGGTCCTTCAACTTCAAGATACCCACGATCGGTAAGGACACGTCGTATTGCCTCAATAATACGGCTTCGAGCAACAAATCTGTCGCGTACACCCTCACCGTGAATCAGATCGAGATAACGCATCCGTTGACGCAGTTCTGGATCGACGAGGCCGTGGTATTTATCGGGAGGTGTTTCAAGCGACTTCGTGAGGAATGTCAGACTGCTGGCAAAGATTGTCATTTCACCAGAGTTTGAATATCCAAGTCTGCCTTCGACTCCGATAATATCACCAAGATCAAGGCAGCCAACGACCGGCCAGGTATCTGGGCCGACCTGCTTTTTACCGATCATGACCTGAAGTCGGCCAGTACGGTCAACAAGATCAAGAAAGACCAATCGGCCAGCATTGCGGAGCAGCATGATTCGACCTGCAACGCGTACGGTTGGCCCATCAGCAGCATCCTGAGCGATGGATTCTCCCTCTTTTCGGACCGACACAACAGCTTGGGAGTTATCGAATCGACTTCCCCATGGGTCGATCCCTAGTTCCTGAAGTTTTGCCAGTTTATCTCGACGTGCCTGAAGAAGTGCAGTGACAGTGGACGAAGGCTGATCAGTATCAATTGGTGACGGAGAAGACATCAGTCGGTTCTAGGTTTCCTGAGGATACGAAGGACTTCCAACAACGGAATAACTCATTGTCTGCTTTTCTCACAAATTTCGAAAGGGCAGCCACCCCAGAGAGAAGCCATAGCCGGTGTCTAGTCGAATACTGGGCATTCAGGGTACAACCCGGACCTATACTACATTGATTGTCAGACGAGCCTGAGACCTCAGAGTAACGAGTCATAATGGATCTTCGAGCCCACCAAAGACCGGCATTATTTAGCGTCGAAGTACGGACGGCCCAGTGGGAAAATATGGTGCATTGGTACCGAAATATTCTCGGTCTCCGGGTTTTGGTCCGTGTTGTCGATGATGGATATGCATTATTCGAGGCGGGTGATACGCGGGTCGCAATCCTCAGTCGAGAGAATGCCGGTGAGGCTAGTGGGCGTTGGAGTCTCGGCTTCGAAGTAACGGATTTAGAGGCTGCGTATATTCGTCTTCGAACAGCAAATGAAAATATTGCCAAACCAAAAACACATCCTGAGGGATTTCGAGAACTTGTTACCAATGACCCCGATGGAAACCTGCTTCGGATTTTTGCGTGGCCAACAGTCTAAGATCGTGTCCTCAGAAAATCATCTCACAATGAAGATCAATGGCTTACCAACCACTGGTTGTCAGCTGGATGCGGCAAAGAAGCATATCGGCTGTCATGAATAACGAGCGGCCGTCTTCACCAAAGCAGCAATTTGCTGTTTTCTGTCCGGTGAGAATCGTTCCGAGGTGAGTTCCGTCTGCTGCTATGACCAAGACTCCACCTGGGCCTGTTGCAAACAGATTCCCTTTTGTATCAACCGCCAAGCCATCTGGGTTTCCTTTTCGTGTCGCTGAAAGAGTTGTGGCATCGAAAAATGTTTTTCCAGCATCGAGCATTCCGTTTTCACTGACATTGAATACTTTTAGGATAGGCGCATCAGGATCAGACTGTGCGACGTAGAGTTTTTTCTGATCTGGTGAAAATGCAATGCCATTCGGTCGTGTCATGGTCTTACAGAGGAGATCAACGTTACCATTTGGCTGAATCCGAAAGACTCCACAAAAGTCTATTTCCCGTCGGGTATCATTAAATCCATCAGGAAGTCCGTATGGGGGATCTGTGAAATAAATTGCCCCGGAAGCATGAACAGCCAAGTCGTTGGGGCTATTAAAGCGTTTGCCATCCCATGCGTCAGCAAGCGTTCGTTTGCCTCCATTTTTTTCAAGCACACTGATTCTTCGGTCGCCATGCTCGCAACAGAGCAGCCTGCCTTCTGTATCGAGTGCAAGACCGTTGCTTCCTCGTTCTTTTCCATAACTCGCCGGCCCAGTAAATCCAGCGGGTTCAAGAAAAACAGAGAGCCCGCTTTGTGTGTTCCAGCAATGAATACGATTATTTGGAATGTCACTAAATAATAAAGATTGAGGAGGAAGACCCCCATCTCCGTTTGGAATCCAGACGGGGCCTTCTGACCACTTAAAGCCCTTTGCAAGCACTTCAATCGTAGCACTGGGTGAAATGAGTGCGTCAATATCTGGATGCAATCGTTCAACACTTCCAACAGTTGGCAGCCCGTCAGCTGCTGCTTGGCTTGAAAATATTGATGTCATGATTGTAATGAGAAAAAGAAAAAGAAATATGCGTCGACATGGTGCATTATTCGTCACAGTTGAGTGCTCCAAGTATTTCAGGAAAATTACCCATCTCTCAATGATCAATGATTTCTCCCCCGGCCCGTGTGCCGTACGCGGCATAGACTGCCGCATGAATCGATTCCATGATTGGTGTGACTGATCCGTCACACATGAGAAAAACTGCAAGCCCGGAATGGGACGCTGAAATATCACGGTCGTCACTTGCTGGGTTATTCGGCGTGTGCCCAGTCTGAAACAGGACCATGTGCCCATGGTCGTCACTTGGGTCGCTCTGGTCGCGAATGGCCCCACTCCAAGCGGTTTCATATTCGAAATGATTGCCGTTGCTTGCTGCTGCCCGAAAAGGACCATTCTGTCTCTCTCCAAGCATAAGCGTTGTTGAGAGTCCGTCGGTAATGTCAGCGAGTCGTGTTGTGCTATTGCGGCTGAAGACACCGTCACGTTGCTCTTGTGTCACATCGAGATCAGGTGGGCCAAAGTTCGCAGCGTAACTGGCCATCGCATATCGTTCTGTACCCATTTCGACATATCCGTCCACCGATGCTGTGTCAGTCGGGCAAAGAAAGCCGGCAAGGTGTTTCTCACGGATAACTGTATTGGCGATGTCATGAAGAGGCTTTGAGAAATCAATGCGATCAAATGTTGCCGTCTCCTCAAGGAGAGGAAGCAGGAGTGTTCCCCACGAGTACCCTCGAGTATTACCGTTTGTTGAGTACTTATATTCATATCCAGTGGGCAGGTGTTTTCGTGCCGTTTCGTAGTTATGCATTGCGACACCGAACTGCTTGAGATTGTTTTTGCAGTGCAGAAGTCGTGCCGATTCACGGACCTGTTGAATAGCCGGCAATAAAAGACCGATAAGGGATCCAATGATCGCAATGACAACCAAGAGCTCGATAAGGGTAAAGCCCGGCCTTAGGCGAACCTTTTTATTAATGTCCATGGTGTCCATGTTCATGTCCTCCTGATTGAAAGTTTGTGTGTTGATGTCCATGTTCAATATCTGAACCATGTACGTGATAATGAGAATGCTGCTGATCAATCATTATCTCTTCCTGATCGAAACGAGCGTGCTCCGAACAGCCCCAAAGCAAAAACAGAAAACTTAAAAAACAAAGACGGTGCATTTTCGAATTCTAGCACGAAGGCTTCATGAAGATCGAGAATCTTCGAATCTGACGAATTGTGTTACGTTTTACCTTCATTCTCAACCGTGCTTTTTTGCAGCACACTTTGCGTAGACGTAGTATCAAATCGAATGAAACGTTCCTGCATCGCTCAAAATCGTCTGAGTCGCTTGCCGAATACAAGCCTGCCCTCGGGAGGTTTTGGCCTGACGACATTAACAGCGCTTGTCATCACAGGCATGATTGGCTCAGGTGTTTTTGTGACATCAGGCTTCGCGCTTGAAGCACTTGGATCACGGATGTTTGTACTGGCGGCTTGGTTTGTTGGCGGCCTTATCGCTCTGTGTGGTGCGGTTGCCTATGGCGGCCTTGCACGTCGATTACCAAAATCTGGTGGAGAGTATCTCTATCTTTCCCGTTCACTCCATCCATTTTGTGGATTTCTTGCCGGTATTGTTTCCTTAACGGCTGGATTTAGTGGAGGGATAGCCTTTGCTGTGATGACATGTCAGGAGTATGCCAAAGGTATCCTGGCGTTGCCGGCATGGATGCCAAGCCAAACGATTGCAACTGCTGTGCTCATTCTCTGTTGCCTGATCCATGTCGAAGCAGGGCGGGTTGCAGCACGACTCAATACCACCATTGTTTTTTTAAAGGTTCTCACAATCCTATGTCTTATCGTGTTCGGGTATTCAGTTGTTGGCTGGCCACTGGAGGCCACAGGAAAGCCAATAGATGCTCCACTGACAAGTGTAACGATCGGCGGATTCGCGATGACAGTTGTGTGGGTCATGTTTAGTTACACAGGGTTTAATGAAGCAATTTACGTGGCATCAGAAGCTCGTGTTGGACGACGAACAGTACCACTGGCTTTGCTTGTGGGCACGTTGATTACGACGCTTCTTTATTGTGCAATGAATGACATTTTTCTTCGTTCAGCACCGGTTGCCGATTTGGCTGGTCAGCCGCAGGTTGCAGCAGTCGCAGCGGCGGCTCTTGGTGGTCAAACCGCCGAGTGGTGGATGCGAGTCGTGATTGTCCTCTCGACCCTGTCTGCCGCAGCAGGAATGACGATGGCCGGTTCACGCGTGGCAACGGCAATGGCAGACGATGGATTTTTACCCGGATGGCTACAAGGACAGGCTGGTCGAAGCAGGGCAGTTGTACTTCAAACGAGTCTCGCCCTGATACTTGTTTATGTAACAACGTTGCGAGATTTACTGGGCTCTCTTGGGGTAACGCTTTCGTTGTGCTCAGCCATGACTGTAGGAACGCTCTTTTTTTCGAAAACACAGGCACAAGCGATACCTGATGATGCATCACAGCCATCACATTTCGTGTTGGCTGCTGCAGTGATTTACTGCAGCGCGACACTTCTCTTCGCCGTGCTGTATGGATGGCATGATCCATGGCAGTGTGGTGGAATTCTTGCCATTGTTGCCGTAGCAGTGGTGCTCTGGCCGTGCGTGAGGTCGTCAGCTCGCTCCCACGCTAGTCACGCTCAACGCGACTAAGTATCACAATTAAAAACGTGGCGATTGGCCCCACAAACAAAGAGATGAGACACCACGCCAGTCCACTCCGACCTTTTCCTTGTGCTAAGCCGGCATTGATAAGGGAAAGTGTTCCCCAGCCGACAAAAAAAGTTGAATCAAACATTTTTTGACCGTGACTTATGACTCAGAGTCCTGCCATGCCGAGACGGGGACACAGCTACAAAACAGATTCCTGTCACCATGCACATTGTCGACTCGACCAACTGGAGGCCAGTATTTTCGTCGCTTTAAGTCAGCGAGAGGAAAAACTGCTTCCTCTCGAGTATAAGGCCTTGTCCAGTCATGCTCTGCAATGCACATTGCGGTATGTGGTGCATTGATGACAGGATTATTATCTTGTGGCCATGTGCCTTCCTCGATGTGTCGAATCTCTTCACGAATTGCAATCATTGCTTCAATGAATCGATCAAGTTCATTGAGATCTTCACTCTCTGTTGGTTCAACCATCAGGGTGCCAGGTAC
>CAJQGO010000024.1 GCA_905477565.1 uncultured Planctomycetota bacterium | reverse complement strand
CTCGACATGATCTGCGACAGCCTTGAGCGCATTGTGCAACCCAAAGGGATCCTGCTTCGTGGTGCCGAACGAGGACTGGGGAAACTTGAAGGCCTGCATTTGCCTGACCGGCTACTCCGTGGTGAACCACCTGATGGACCAATCTTTGTTGAGGAACATGGCCTTCGCTTTGGTGTCGATCTTACCGAAGGGCAAAAGACTGGCTATTACTTGGACCAAAGAGAAAATCGACAAGCTGCAGCGGTCTATGCGGGCGGACGGCGAGTGCTCGACATGTTCTGCTACTCCGGAGGTTTTGGAGTAGCGAGCGCCGTTTCCGGAAACGCCAGTTCAGTTCTATCCGTCGACTCAAGCATCAAGGCGATTTCACTGGCACGAGCAAATGCAGAACTAAACAATGCGACAACAATGACGGTTGAGCAGGCCGATGCCTTTGAAAAGCTCGCTTCTCTTGACGAAGAGAATGCGAAGTTTGGCATGGTCGTACTTGATCCACCAAAGTTTGCCCGCAGTCGAGCATCCGCCTCTGACGCGCTTCGAGCATATCACCGCATTAATCGTCTTGGCGTCGATCTGCTTGAACCTGGCGGGGTTCTGGTAACGTGCAGTTGTTCTGGAGCAATCACCCGCGATGACTTTCTCATGATGCTTTCAGCGGTTGCCCAACGAAGCGGCCGGACGCTACAACTTCTCGAATACCGTGGCGCAGCGCCTGACCATCCGGTCAACCTCCACTGCTTGGAGGGAGAATACTTAAAGTGTGTTATCGCTCGAGTGGACTAAGACAGGGCCGCAACGCCCTACGCGATTTCACAACTTCTTTATTCGGGTAAACTCGTCGACCGTCACGGTCGTTAATTCTCCGTCATCTCTGGCAAGGATGAGCACGTCACTATAAACCTTGTCGTCAGCATTACGTCGGAAGTGCAGCCCGTGGCGACGCCGCTCACGCCGCAATACTTTTCCAACTGTCGCTGTACTCCAGGTAGCACTCGAGCCAACCGTCACACCATGAATCACCTCGACCCGATCTCCGGGTTTCAGACTGTCGTACACTTCACGTAATTCCTGCTCTGCTGTATTCATACTTGTAACCCTAGCTGGTAGTACCACAGACCTTACTATTCCATGTTGGCCTTACTCATCAGAACCTACCGCATCGCCTCAAACTTCTTTTGAATCAATCCATTTCATCATCTTCCTCAAATGGCGACCTGTCTCAGTCAATGTATGCTCCCGTTCACGACGACGCGTCGCCTTGAACATGGCGGCCCCAGCTCGATTTTCAAGAATCCAGTCTCGCGCAAATTCACCTGTTTGAATCTCTTTAAGAATCTTCTTCATTTCGGCTCGGGTTTCATCGGTAATCACACGATTTCCTCGGGTGTAGTCGCCATACTCGGCTGTATTGGAAACACTGTATCTCATGTATTCCAAACCGCCTTGGTAGAGAAGATCGACAATTAATTTCATCTCGTGAAGGCACTCAAAATACGCCATCTCAGGCTGATAACCTGCCTCAACTAAAGTATCAAAGCCAGCTTTGATCAGTTCTGATACACCTCCACAGAGAACCGCCTGTTCACCAAATAGGTCGGTTTCAGTTTCTTCCGCTATGGTCGTCTCTATAACACCACCACGGGTGCCGCCAACGCCTTTCGCGTAAGCCAACCCGATCTTTTTTGTCTCCTCTGAGGCCCCTTCACCAAGTGCAATGAGACAGGGAACACCGCCACCTTTTTCGTACTCACTTCGAACAAGATGACCGGGACCTTTTGGTGCTACAAGAAGAATGTCATGGCCGGGAGGAGGTTCAACCTGATTGAAGTGAAAATTGAATCCGTGACTCGCCATAAGAACCGCACCGGCCTTAAGATTTGGCTTGATTGACGTCTTGTAGACATCGCCCTGTAGTTCATCCGGCAAAAGAATGTTCACAACATCTGCCTGCTTCACAGCCTCCTCCACAGAAAGTGGGTCAAAGCCATGACTTTTGGCGAGATCGAAATTTGGTCCACCGGGCCGTTGTGCAACGACAACATGCAGGCCGCTGTCACGTAGATTCTGTGCCTGAGCATGGCCCTGACTTCCATAACCAATAACAGCTATTGTTTTGCCTGAGAGAACGGCCAAATCGGCATCAGAATCGTAGTAAATTGTGGCTGGCACGGGGGGCTCCTTTTGAACCAAAGTGAAATCGAAAGTTTAGTTGTACGGTATTTGTCACATGCAAGAACCCTCTTAGCTTAGCTCGATGAAAAGCAGGTTCTAAAGATACATTAACTGGCGTTTGCTGACTCCGTATCAGAGTTATCACAACTTGGGCTACTACCTCGGACCATTGCAATCCTGCCTGTTCGAACCAACTCAATAATGCCCAATGGACGAATCATATCGATAAACGCCTCAATTTTATTTTCAGTTCCAGAAATCTCAACAATCACACTGTCGGCAGCAACATCAACAACTCGTCCACGAAATATTTCTGCCAATCCCCTGACATTTGAGCGATCCTGTCCAGCCGAGGCTGATACTTTTACAAGCATAAGATCTCGTTCGACATAATTTCGTGAACTAATGTCATCGACGCTCACCACTGTGACAATTTTTTCAAGTTGCCGGCGAACCTGTTCCTGAACTCGATTATCGCCTCGCAGCACGAAAGTCATTCGTGAAAAACCAGGATTATCAGTCTCCCCAACTGCGAGGCTATCGATGTTATAGCCACGGGAAGCAAGCATTCCCGATATGTGTGCAAGTACACCTGGAACATTCTGGACGGTTGCAGAAAGAACATGTCGCATCAGCATGGCCTCAGCCTGGGAGTGCCATGCCGGCCTGCTGGCGTCTACCCTACGGGTGAAAATTGAGTATTTGACCGAATTGATCAGTCTAATTTCGATCCTAGGCCGAATTCAAGCCACTTCCTTCATGAAACCGCACCCCGTTCACCTCAGACAACAATCCAATGGATTGACAAATGACAGAAAACACCGATATTTGCAGTACTCGCCGGAGTTCACTCTTGGATTCTGGACAGTCGTGTCGCCCAATGCTGGTGCACGGATTTCTTAGATACCAACAGAAAGTGAACCTCTTACCGTGTCGAATGTCCTCGCTCAAGAATTAATCGAAGCTGGTGTCCACTTTGGCCATCGCTCAAGCCGTTGGAACCCAAAAATGCGGCCCTACATATTTGGCCGCAAAAACCTCATTCACATCATTGACGTCCGCGAAACGATTCGTGGTCTTCTCCGTGGAAAGAAGTACCTGAAGCAAGTTGCTGCAACAGGCAGCCTTGTTCTGTTTGTTGGAACAAAACGACAAGGACAAGAAGCCATTGCGCGTGAAGCCAATCGCTGTGGAATGCCCTACGTAAGTGAGCGCTGGCTTGGTGGCACGCTGACTAATTTCAGAACGATTCGTAATCGATTAGCTCGGCTTGAGGAACTAGAAGAATTACTTCCTTCCGATGCCTTCCATAACTATTCGAAGAAAATGCAGTCTTCGTTGCGACGAGAGCACAGAAAAATGCTCCGTAATCTTGGTGGCATCCGCACACTTTCCCGTCTACCAGAATGCCTGATTGTCTTTGATCCGAAGAAAGAAAAAAACGCAATCAATGAGGCTCGCAAGATGGGAATTACAACCGTTGCTCTCATTGATACCGATTGCGACCCGGACGTCGTTGATCTGCCTATTCCTGGAAATGACGATTCCATTCGCTCGATTGAACTCGTCGCTTCTCGGTTGGCCGATGCTATTCTTGAAGGTAAGGCAGACGTTGCGGAAAAAAAACAATCAAAGGATGAGGGTGCCAGTTCGGACACAAAACCTGCGAAGCCTGCACCAAAGGCACGCGGAAACGTCACGCCACCTTCTCCAAAACCTGCAACGACCTGATCCACAAGACCGCATAGCTGGTCTTGTACTTTTGTAGCTACAAGAAGATGTGTGTGGTTGATTCTGAACGTCACACCACACCCCTTCGACACGTTTACTTATTTTGCTTTTCAACACACCTCCCACATGACATGAGGACTTAAGAACAATGGCAGCAGTCACAGCCGCCGCAGTAATGGCACTGCGAGAAAAAACTGGTTTACCAATGATGGAGTGCAAAAAAGCTCTTACTGAATGTGGTGGCGACACAGAACAAGCTGTTGAATGGCTAAGGAAGCAGGGTGTTAAAACGCAAGCAATGCGAGCTGACCGTGAAACTTCGATGGGCCGGCTTGCCGTCTATACTGATCTTGAGAAGGGTGTTGGGGCTCTTGTCGAGCTAAAATGCGAGAGTGCACCAGTGGCGGGCAGTCCTGACTTCAAGGATTTCGTGAATGATATAGCAAAAACACTAGCTCTTGGACCTGGTGCCAGTTCGCCAGAAGAACTCCTGAGTCAGAAAAGCCAAGCTCATCCTGATAAAACTCTTGGAGAGATTAAGGACGATCTGTTCAATCGCATGCGAGAAGTTTTTGAACTTTCTAGAATCTGTCGCATCGATGCACCGTGCGGCGGTTACGCCCACCATGATGGCTCAAAAGCAGCCCTTGTTGAGGTCACTGGTGAAACGACTGGCCCACAAGCAGCAGAAGTCGCGAAAGATGTGGCAATGCATGTTGTGGCATTGTCACCCAAGGCAATTGTTAAAGAGGACCTGGATCAATCAATTGTTGATAAAGAACGTGAGATTCTGACAGAGGCTGCAAAGCAGGAAGGCAAGCCCGAAAATATCATTCAAAAAATGATTGAGGGCCGGCTTCGCAATTTCTTCAGCCAGTGTGTTCTTCTCGAGCAGCCCTTTGTAAAAGATGACAAGCAAAGCGTTGGAAAGCTCTTGAAGAGTGTTGGACTGAGTGTCAAGCGAATGGAGCACTGGAAAATCGGTAGTGGAGATTAATGTGTCGAGCAAACAGAAACGCAACTCAGCGTTTGATCCACCTCAACTTCTCTTTTTTTCTGGCTAATCATTAAAAGTAGATTCCATGCCATCTGATCCTTACCGACGAGTGCTCTTGAAACTTTCAGGAGAAAGCTTTTCTCATGCTGGTGAACGTGGCATTGCGATGGAAGAGGTTCTTCACATCGCAAATCAGACCGTGCAAGCGGCTGCTCGCGGAACACAGTTGGCCGTTGTTATAGGTGGTGGCAACATTCTTCGGGGCGCCTCCTTCACGGCAGGGAACAGCGGTGTTCAGGAAGCAACAGCTCACTATATGGGCATGCTAGCAACCGTTATTAATGGCTTGGCACTACAAGATGCAATCGAAACACTCGGTGTTGAAACTCGCTTAATGACTGCTATTCGAATGGACGGTGTTGCCGAACCATACATTCGCCGCAGAGCACGCCATCATCTCGACAAAGGTATCATTGTCATTCTGGCCGCAGGCACTGGAAGTCCATTTGTGACAACAGACACAGCCGCGGCCCAGCGTGCACTTGAACTAGAAGCGGATATCTTGATGAAGGCCACTCGCGTTGATGGGGTTTATTCAGATGATCCAGAGAAAAATCCTCATGCAGTCCTCTATCGTGACCTTACGTTCCAGCAGGTTCGCGAACAAAACCTGAGGGTGATGGACGCGACCGCAATTTCACAATGCATGGAACACAACATGCCTATTCTCGTGTTTAATTATCGCAAGGACGGCAATATTGAGCGCGCGGTTGCTGGTGAAAAGTGTGGCACGCTTGTAAGTAGTCGCGAGGAGACTGCCTAGAGTGAGCAAAAACTTGCTCTCTGGTGGCAGGTGGGTGACAATCCGTGTCAACAAAAGTCTGTTCGTAGAACTAATTCCTTTTGTTTTGGGGTAAGGAGAAAAGAAAATGGCAGCCGATGAAATTCTTCTTGGTGCAGAAGAGCGAATGGAAAAAGCAGTCGATGTCTTTCGGAACTCACTCACTGGAATTCGTACCGGTCGTGCAAATCCAGGGCTAGTCGATTCATTACGTGCTGAAGTCTATGGATCACCTACACCAATCAAAGCCTTGGCAAACGTTGGAGCACCTGAACCAAATCAGATCGTGATTCGACCTTTCGATCCAGGAACAATGAAGGACATCGAAAAAGCAATTCAGTCAAGTGACCTAGGGCTCAACCCTCAGAGCGATGGGAGAGTCATACGTATTATCATTCCATCGCTTTCAACTGATGTTCGTAAAAAGATGACTGCTCGTATTAAAGAACTTGCAGAAGAAGC
>CAJQGO010000023.1 GCA_905477565.1 uncultured Planctomycetota bacterium | reverse complement strand
TCGGAAAAGACTGCCCAGTTCACCAACCGCTTCGTTTTTATGAACGAAAACAAAACTCTCTTCTCAACGAAGTATCTTATTTCTGCATGAACGACACTCGGTACCTTCAACTCTCTCACATTGTGAGGATGACTGACGATCAAGTGACCTGCTGCCTGAAGAGCTGAAGAGTTGGGTACAACACAAAATCTTGATTTTGGTTGGTCTGACTTGTGACTCACTCCCGCAACTCTTTACGGAGCGCTTCATCAACGAGAAAGGCTTCAGGGAAATCTGCCGCCTTCTCGCCACCCTGACTCCGAAGACGTTCTGTTTTACGTTGTCCCTTTGGTCGGTTTAAGGGAATTTCCATACCACCAAGTTCTTCCATCATTGTGTAGAGCTGGTTTTGCATGTGCTGTTTCATGTCCTGAAATGCCAGATCATGAATAAGATTATTTTGTTCTTCCGGATCATTCTTGATGTCGAAGAGTTCATCGGTGTCCCATAAACCATAATATGTTGTGTACTTGTACTGATCACCTCGCAGCGAAAAATGCGTTGGAGTCTGTGGATAGTTTTGTTCCCAATAGTAGGCGTATAGAAAGTAGTCCCGCCAAGGAATTGTCTGGCCGCGGGCAAGTGGCAGGAAACTCTGTCCATCCATATGCGGTGGTGTCTTCAGCCCCATTGCCTGCATGATTGTTGGGGCTATATCAATATTTGCCACCACTTCATCGACAACTGTACCACCTTCAATGAGCTCTGGACATTGCATAAGGAGTGGTACGCGACTCGATGTTTCGTAGGCTACGCGTTTATCTATTAAGCCATGTTCACCAAACATATAGCCATTGTCACCCATATAAATGACCAGTGTTTCATCATGGATACCCATTTTTTTCAACTGCTGCACAACGACACCAATACTGTCGTCCACAGAACGGAGCGCTTCACAATAGCTTTTATAAAATGATTCGACACTGTTTACTGTGTGAAGTGGAAAATCCATGCCGTGCCAACTATTGCGCTGATCAAGAAGCCAGCGCGGGCGATTGAGTTGGTTATTTATCAGACGCTCACTTGATAGAGGAAGCGTAAACGGCTGATCCGAAAGCGTTCCCTTGTACAGTGGCTCAGGAGTAAAAGGTCCATGAACTGCCTTATGCGACAGATATAAAAAAAATGGTGTGTCACGATCTGTTTCCTTGAGAAAGTCAACTGCTTTCCTCGTCAAGAGCGTTGTGATATAGCCGTCTTGTGGCACCCGCTTCCCGTTGTCATTAATCCTATAGCTATCATTGGGTGGGTAATACTTACCCTGACCTTTGAAGCTGAACCAATAGTCAAAGCCCGGTCGGTGATCATCACTCGCATGGCCCATATGCCACTTCCCAATAAACCCTGTCTTGTATCCTGCGTTCTGGAGATACTGTGGAAAGAATAGCGTGCCTTCGGGCACTGGTCTTTGGTTGTCGATCACTCGATGACGAAATGTATAGAGGCCTGTCAGAATTGAAGCTCGGCTTGGCGAGCACAAAGACGTCGTCACATATGCATTTTTGAGATGGGCTCCTACTTTCACCATCGCATCCATATGTGGTGTTTTTGCAAAGGGATGGCCCATAAAGCTCATTGCGTCATAGCGATGGTCATCAGAAAGAATGAAAACCACATTCCGAGGTTGCGCTCCTTCGTTCTTTCTTGCAACAACCGAATTCGGCACAGGAGTGATCTCTGCACCCACAGACGGAGCGAAGACAATTCCTGTGGTTGCGAAAAGGAGTCGTAAATAAATAAATGCTCTCATGCGATGCAACACTCTCAGCTGGAAGCTAGGACGTTTTCACGATACGTATAAACGTAAAATCATTGAATGCCTCATTTTGAGCATGCATACCGTGATGCCCCTCTGTTACCCATACGTCGCCCTACATAAAGCGATTTCTACTTTTTGCTGTATTATTCCACAGCGCAGCAACGTACCGCCACGCTCGCCAGAAGGATATTTCTGAGAATTATTTGCCGTAACCCACCGACGGCTTCCCAGAATCTGTCAGTTTGTGGGTGCTCCAAAGAAGGCCACGGCAAATCAGATCAAGATATCGGTCATCACCAACCGTGTCGTTATTATGACCGAGTGATGTACTGAAAATTCTTGTTTTCTTTGGGCCAAATTCATTGGTCCAGGCAACGACTGCCTCTACCTCAGTGGGCTTGGCATCTGGGTTAGCCGGTTTGTTTTTCTTTTTCTTCGGCATCTGCATCTGCTTACCAGATGCAACTATATGAGAAGTGTCGTAGACACGAACATTGTTATAGAGTTCTTCATTGATTGTTTTCCAGGACGACAATCCCTTCGCAATGACATGATCTGAATAGGTCACATCAATTGGTGATTGTGGACCATGGCGGGATGACTGAAGACCAATCATCTCGTACCAGCCGCTGTTATCTGCACCATCTGCTACCGGTTCCTGAAAGTTTCCCCACCGGTAGGAGTGCATTGCGCAATGAAGATTCACTGCAGGCACTCCATTACGATGTGCGTTGAGAATTCGGTCGACATATGGTCGCTCGCTTACATTTGCACTGCACTCATCATGAATGACGACATCGAAATCACGAGCCCAACCATCTGATTCATAGATTTCAAAACGTGCTTCAGTCGAAGTATCTGGGTTGTAAATAACCTCGACAGAGGCATTGATTCGTTCTTCTATTCCCTTCTTTAACAGTTTGGTCTGTGTGGCGTAGTCATGACAGCAGCCGCCCGCAACGATCAAGACTTTCAGCGGCTCCACTGCAGCTGCTTCAACCGTTTGAACCAAACAACGATGGTGAGGCGTTATTAAACAAAGGGAAACAAGAATCATCAGTCGCATGAATGAAAAACGCATGGAAAACTCTCCGGAAAAGGGAAACTGAGAAGGCTCTATCATACCCACACTTCACCCTGTTTTCCCTATTTCCTCACCAATTTCCTGTAACTCATCGTTTGGCAAGGAATAGTGATCACCACAGACTTCTCTGAGTAGGGATGCCATGGCTGCCGATAGCAGATGCGGGAGGGCGGTGCTGTGGCGATCCAAAACCGAAATGCGTGGCTTCTGGCAGTATTTGCTGCTGTATGTATAAACAGTCTGACTATCTGCGCGAGCGGTGCTGGCCTCGAACAACGGTCAGCGGAACATGTTCGGATCGCAAGCTTCAATATCCAAGTCTTTGGAACATCAAAAATGGCCAAGTCGCATGTTGTCGATACCTTGGCACAAGTCATTCGAAATTTTGACGTCGTTGCTATTCAAGAAGTCCGGGCAAAATCAAATGATATCATCCCGAGTTTTGTCAAACACGTGAACGCAGATGGAAGCAGCTATCAATATGTGATTGGACCACGACTTGGTCGAACAGTCAGTAAGGAACAGTACACCTTCCTTTATGACACACGTCGTATTGAAGTCGATACGACATCGGTTGGCACAATGCATGACCCTGGAGATCGACTTCACAGACCACCTTTCTTTGTGCGTTTCCGATCGCGCATGGTTCCACCAGAACAAAGTTTTTCTTTCTGGATGATCAATATCCATACGGACCCCGATGAAGTACCAGAGGAGGTTGATGCGCTGGCTGATGCATTTCTCGCACTGAAGGCGGCACGTCCTGATGAAGATGACATCATACTGCTTGGAGACCTCAATGCTGCACCAAAGCAGTTCGATCGACTTGGTACATTGGATAACATCACGTGGGCCGTTTCTGGCACAACAACAAATACACGCCGTACAAAAACCTACGACAATCTTATCTTTCAGCGAACAACGACTGGTGAATATACAGGTCGTTGGGGTGTTCTGGATTTACAAGACACGTATGGCCTGAGTCTGAAACAGGCACTCGAGGTCTCTGACCACAATCCTGTCTGGGCAGCATTCACTGCACGTGAAGTCCGTTCACCAATTACTGCGTCAATGCCAGCAGAAATACACCATTAGTTAGGCGGCAAAGCAGATTTTTTGCTGTGCTGTTGAAGTCGATAAATACCTTGTCCGGTATTTGACGATGTCAATACATAAACAGCACCATCCTGATCCTGACCGAAACCAAATATCGGCAGACCATTCCATGGAATTAATTGGTTTGAAATTGTTGAGGGATCGTTTGCATCCTCTACTCCTAGAGCCCATAGCCGGCCTGAAACAAAGTCTCCGTACAGGTAGCAACCTTCGATTTCCGAAATGGTACCTCCTCGAACGACAGGACCACCGGTAATTGATTTCCCAACCTGATGATCGTATTCCCAAAGAGGGTCAATGGATGCGACATCGGATGAAACATTCCCAAAAGGGTAACTCCCTTCCCTTCGTCTCCAGCCGTAGTTCCCTCCTTTTTCAACAAGATTGATTTCTTCTTGGAGGTCCTGCCCAACATCTGCCATCCAGAGAGCACCCGTCTTGTTATCAAAGGCAAGTTGCCACGGATTGCGAAAACCATAAGCCCAGATTTCTGGCCGCACCCCATCCATATTGAGAAAAGGATTATCCGAGGGAACAGCATAGGCTGTTTCAGCACCATCCTGATCGATGTCAATGCGAAGAATTTTCCCGAGTAAGACACTGAGATTTTGAGCATTGTCAAAAGGATCATTACGGCTACCGCCATCCCCAAGACCAATGTAAAGAAAACCATCCGGACCGAAGGCTATCGAACCACCATTATGATTTGGGAATGGTTGGTCAAATTGAAGCACAATCTCCTCACTGTTCTCATCAGCTTTACTGGGGTCCTCAGCAGATACATGAAATCGTGAAATCCGTTCGGATTGTGGTGCATCCACCGGACTGTAGCAGAGAAAAAATTCACCTGTCTCCGAAAAACGTGGATGAAAGGCAAGCCCAAGGAGACCTTCTTCGTTCGACTTTTTCCACGGACGAGTGATGTCACGAATATCAAGAAAGATTTTTGCCTTCCGGCCATCTTTTTCAATCACATAAATTCGACCGGTCTGTTCCACAATAAAACGCCTCCCCGATCCATCGCCTGCATGAGTCACCGTCAACGGACGGAGTGGCGGCACCGGTTTTCCATCATCAGATACTGGTGACCAACCATCCCAAACAAGGCCTGGGAATGCTGGCACCGCCTTAATAGTGAGTGTTCCATCTGCTGGTTCTTGTGGGAGTTTTCCATCTGGTAATCGACGGACTTTAATCGATCGAAAAGCAACCTCATCACCGTGATCCTGGAAACATATGTGACCGTCTCCAGCCCGACCAAACTGTTCGAATTTCGAAAATTTGCTCTTTGCTACACGTTTATTCCAATCATCACTTCCAATCACAAACTTGTAGTAACTCACTCCATTGAGACAAACTTCGGATGATCCTGGTGTCACCCGAAGGTAAAGGTGGTTCCACTCTCCTACAGGCCGTGTCGCATCAACTAGTTCCTTCACTGGTAATCCGGCAGCTTTTTCAATCCGCATCACCCATTTTTTTTCATGCGGCTCGTACAGTTGATACAGCCACCCTGCTTTCTGGCCGTCTTTCCCAGCGT
>CAJQGO010000022.1 GCA_905477565.1 uncultured Planctomycetota bacterium | reverse complement strand
ATAGCTGCTTTTGATAACCGTGGAGCAATCGTTCGTGAGACAGATGATGCCGCAGTTTCTGCATGATAAGTAACCAGAGCGTTGGCAGATCTTCTATAAGCTTTTTTTTGTGTTAC
Organism: uncultured Planctomycetota bacterium; assembly: GCA_905477565.1. Classification (GTDB taxonomy): domain Bacteria; phylum Planctomycetota; class Planctomycetia; order Pirellulales; family UBA1268; genus UBA1268. The sequence continues at coordinate 5,674 of CAJQGO010000022.1, read as the reverse complement.
AACGTTGCTTTTTGAAATACCCCGAAAGCATGTTTTCCGAAGCCGTTGTCATGGTTGTTACGGATCTCTCGTTTGTTGATTCTCCTTTTTTGTAACCTGTGATATGTCTGAACCATTTGAGCAGCCAAAGACAATTCGTTTCGGGAAATACATTCTTGCTGATGACGTGATTCGCAGTCTCATCCAGTCGCGTCGGGCTCCAGCAAGAATCTTGACCGTTTCTGAATTCCGTGAACACTACCCGGAGTGTTCTCGTCTTGTTCGAGTGGGAGAACCTGTTTGCGTAAATGCTTTCTGTTTCGATTCGTGGACGGAAGATGAACAGCTATCAGTCAGCCACTTGCCTGAAAAAGAAATCCCTGAGACTTCTGTTCTTGTTGTTCCCTCTGGAAGCATAGTGGGCCGAAAGGGAGAAGGTCGGAATCTTTACGAGCAACCAGAATGTTCCGCCTTGATGGACACGGTTGGTTCATCTTTATCCGAACAGTCGGTGGGTTTTCCGTAACACTCCATCATTCCTGCTATCGCAGCCTGGTATTCGTTGAAATGTGGGTCCATAGTACAAGCCTCCATGTTGGTACTGTGTTGCTACTGTGAGATCAGACCAGATTTGTACGCGAGCTGTTCAGCGTTTGTTCGCTGGCACCAAAATAAGAGAGTTTTTGGGTGTTTTTCCGGCCGCTGGCCTGCAATAAAACCTGGGTGGTACCTCAGTAACTGAAATCACCCCCCCCTTAAAAAAAGGAGTGGCGTCCGGAGATCGCATGCACCCTGGGAGAGTTTTCTTGAAAGCATGGCATGTGCTCAGTCGACAGCAAGTCCGTACTCAGCAAGAACATCGCGTAGACGGGCTGTGGGTTCTGCTTCGAGGGGAACCAGAGGGAGTCGCACATCTCCGGTGTCACGGCCAAGCATTCTCATGGCAGCTTTAATTGGGATTGGATTACTTGCCAGGCCGAGCAAGTCACGCCCAAGTACGAAAAGTCTTCGGTGAAGCTCTTGAGCTCTACCAAGATCACCTTTGTCAAAGGCATCAAGAAGCGATTTCATGTCGCTCGGTACAATATTTCCGACCACCGAGACCACACCTCGTCCGCCAACAGAGAGTAACGGAAGTGTCATGCTGTCATCACCGGAAAGAACAGTAAGGTCTGTACCCGAAAGGATCTGCGAAGCCTGATCCATTGATCCAGTTGCTTCTTTCACCATTGCTATGCCCGGAAGTTCAGCAAGTCGAAGGATCGTGTCCGGTTCGATGTTGCGGCCAGTACGACCGGGTATGTTGTACACACAGATAGGGATAGAAACGGCTTCAGCTATCGCTTTGAAGTGCTCGAACAAGCCTTGCTGGGTTGGGCGGTTGTAGTACGGGCCAACAACAAGGGCCGCATCAGCACCCATTTTTTCAGCGTACTGTGTGAGTCGAATAGCTTCAGATGTAGAGTTGCTTCCGGTCCCTGGCATCACCAGAGTTTTGCCTTGAGCGGCTTGGATGCTCTCGCTGATGACCTGCTCATGTTCTTTGTGAGAAAGGGTAGGAGACTCACCTGTTGTTCCAGCCGGGCAGATGGCAGTAACACCCGCCTCGACTTGAAATGCGACCTGTTCATTCAGCCGTTGGACATCGACTTTTCCATCACGAAAGGGTGTCACAATGGCGACGGAAAGACCGGCGAATTGTTCAGCACGCGTAGGCATGGAGAGTCCTTTTTTTGCTTGGTATGTTGAAATATTCTTGAAGCCAACGGTTCGCACCTGCCGGAAGCCACCGGCAATCTTCTCGCGAGGATACGTGTTTCGTGAAAAGGCCGCAAAGGGTGGCAGTGTGGCAGGCATTTTTGTGGTAACGTCGGGAGCAAGTGGGCTCTGAAAGAACTATGGCAGAAATCTTTGAACATATGCGAGATGGTGAGCAGCGGATTGGTGCACGGCAGCCAGTTCCCTCGCATGCTGCTACAAATATTGCGAGAAAGGTTCTTCAGGATGGATTTGAAGGCAGGCTTCCCCTCTCGACAAAGCCATGTCTTGGCATCGTGCTTGGTACCGGTATGGGGTTGTTAGTCAATCATCTTGACGAGAAAAGGACTGTCGACTTTTCGGAACTTGGATGGCTTCCATCCGCAACGGCCATAGGTCATGCTGGCCGACTGGTTTGGGGCCACGTTGAGAACCAGCCAGTGGTGATGCTGCAGGGTAGGGTGCATGCATATGAGGGACAGCCTGTTGAAATGCTGTATCGGGGCATCGAGCTTTTTGCAGCGTTAGGGATTGAACAAGTGCTTCTCACCAATGCATCAGGAGGATTGACTTCAGATCTTGCGGTTGGTGAGATTGTTGTTCTGAACGACCATATTGATTTTGTCCGGAATACGTTGGCTGTAGAGTATCTGAAAACAGACGGTTCTCATGTGTATGATGAATTGCTATCAATTGGGGCCGTTCGTGCTGCACAGGTGGCTGGTCATCGCTGTCGGCGTGGTGTCTATGCCTATTGTCTGGGTCCCAACTATGAAACCCGGGCGGAATACCGGATGCTGAAGATGCTTGGTGCGGATGTTGTCGGGATGTCAACGGTGCCAGAAGTTACTGTCGCCAGAAGTTTTGGAATGCGTGTTGTGGCAGCATCAGTCGTCACGAATCTTGCAGATTCAATTGACTGTGAGGACAGACAGCCGATACATGGTGAGGATGTGTGCCAGACGGCCGCGTCTGCCACGAATGGCGTATGGACAATTGTTCGGAAACTTTTGGGTGAACTATGAGGTCCGGCGCTATGTTGCTCCTTACAAACGACGATGGAATTCATGCGGATGGGCTGCGTGCTCTGGAAAAAGCGGCTCACCAGTGGCAGTCAGATGTCATTACCGTCGCCCCACTCGAGCCCCATTCGGGCTGTGGTCACCGGGTCACGGTAGACCGGCCACTGGAGTTCCAGCAGGTGGAAGAAAACCGATACTACGTGAATGGGACCCCTGCAGACTGCGTGCGACTGGCTTTTGCCACACTCAAGTTGGATCAGCCCGGGTGGGTTCTTTCAGGGATTAATGCTGGCGGAAATCTTGGTGTTGATATTCACCATTCAGGCACAGTTGCTGCTGCACGCGAGGCTGCACTTCATGGGTGGCCTGCAATGGCGTTATCGCAGTATCACCGACGAGGGAAGCCTATCGACTGGGACATAACATCGTCGTGGGCAGGAGCTGTTTTTTCAGCAATCAACAATTTCTCACCACTTGGACGTGGCCAGTTTTTGAACGTCAACTTTCCTCATCGAGACAATCCTCAGGCAGATAATCCTCCACCGATTGTTGCCTGTGACATCGACCCTTCTCCATTACCTTTGCAGTTCATTACGCATGATGATGGGTGGATGTACCAAGGGAAGTACCAGGACCGGCCACGGCAGCCAGGGAAAGACGTTGATGTCTGTTTCGGTGGGCAGATTGCGTTGTCTCGGGCGGATGTCGTTTAGTTTCGCTCGAGCGTATCGACCTCAACATCAAAAACCCGCACTTGAGACCATTTTTCTGCATTGTCAGCAATGAACTGCTGATGGCGGTCTGATGTCTGGTACGTGTCATGAGCAGCGTGTGACTCAAAGATGATTTCAAGGGCAACGTCAAAAGCTCTGTCGTTTACTTGTCGGTCATAGTCATGTGCACACGTACCAACGGCGAATGATAGTGCTCCCGGATGGTTTGTCAGGTGTGTTCGACAAGATTCTATAAGTGGTTCAATAGTGTCTTTGTCTTTCATGGTGAAGTAAACGGCGTGTGAAAGCATGGTCAGGTCCTCATCCTTATCTGTTTTTATGGTGCACTATGGTGTCTGTGGTTCGATTCGTCACGCTTGATTCAGGCTGTCTTGATTCAAGTTGTGAAGTACGAGTCTTGTGCGCGATTGAAATGCATTTGAACGTGTTACGCTTGTTCGGCTCCGTTTGATGTTGCCGGTGATCTTCGTGGAACAGAGGGGCCGATAACAGATTCAACTTCACTGTCATCAAGCATTTCTCGAGAGATGAGTTCCTCCGAAAGGGTGTCCAGCTTTTCGCGGTTATCGGCGAGTAATGCGTCGGCCCGCTCGGCAGCAGCAGAGAGAATGCGTCCCACTTCTTCATCGATCACTTGCGCGGTGTGTTCGCTGAAGTCACGTTGTTCGTAGACATCTCGTCCAAGAAACGGATGTTCATTCGATGTCTGGCAGGCAAGGGGCCCGACTCGTTCACTCATGCCCCAGTTCGATACCATTTTGCGGGCGAGGCGAGTAGCCTGGGTCAGATCGTTTTCAGCACCAGCGGAAAATTCACCAAAGACCAGTTTTTCAGCTGACCGTCCCGCCAGAATAAAAGCCAGACGATTGTGGAGATCAGATTCACCGATGTTCATGCGGTCTTCTTCGGGAACCAATTGTGTTACGCCAAGAGCCCGCCCGCGTGGAATAATCGTAACCTTGTGAAGTTTGTCGACACCAGGAAGAAGCCACGATGCGAGAGCATGTCCGGCCTCATGGTAGGCCGTCATTTTTTTCTCGTGGCCTACCAGAACCTCTTCACGCTTTGGTCCCATCAGAATCTTATCCCGAGCATGGTCAAAGTCGGATGCGTCAACGTGTTCCTTATCATGTCTGGTTGCCCATAGTGCAGCTTCGTTCACAAGGTTGCGGATGTCAGCACCAGTAAGTCCAACAGTTCCTTCCGCCAGCCGTTGCATGTCGACATCTTCAGCAAGTGGAACATTTTTTGTGTGCACTTCAAACAATGCAATTCGTGCTTTTTGGTTGGGACGATCAACTGTGACATGGCGATCGAAACGCCCTGGACGAAGGAGTGCCGGATCCAGCACATCGGGTCGGTTTGTTGCTGCAAGTACAATCACTGATTCCGTCGGGCTGAAGCCATCCATTTCACTCAGAATCTGGTTGAGTGTTTGTTCCCGTTCGTCATGGCCGCCACCAAGCCCGGCCCCTCGAATTCGTCCAACAGCGTCAATTTCATCAATGAATAAAATTGCTGGTGAGGCTTCTTTGGCTGTTTTAAATAGATCGCGCACTCGTGATGCACCAACGCCGACAAACATTTGGATAAATTCACTGCCCGAAATGGAGAAAAACGGAACGCCGGCTTCTCCCGCGACCGCTCGGGCAAGAAGAGTTTTTCCTGTGCCAGGGGGACCCATCAAAAGGACACCCTTGGGGACGCGACCACCAAGTCTTTGAAACTTTTTAGGGTCTTTTAAAAATTCAACAATTTCTTTGAGATCCTCTTTTACACCGTCGAGTCCTGCAACGTCAGCAAACGTCGATTGCTTATCTTCGGTGTTGAATCGCTTGGCAGGAGACTTGGTGAAATTGCCAAGGATGCCTGATCCGCCGAGTGGGTCCCGGGCGCGTCGCATGGATATCCAGAAGGCACCCATGAGCAAAAGAGGTATGAGCAGGTAGATGCCAAGGAGAAATCCGGTGCCATCAGTTGGCTGCTTGACGACAGTGCGGACGTTGTGCTTCAGCAACAGGGAATCAAGTCCATCGCCGACGAGATACTGGGAGACTTCAACCGTGAAGCGTCGAGTTCCCTCGGGTGATTCCACGCGTTCCTTTGGCGGCGCGACTTTGAATGTTCCACGAACAGTGCTTCCAGTAATTTCCACATTTGTGACATTGTCGGCTTCAACCT
>CAJQGO010000021.1 GCA_905477565.1 uncultured Planctomycetota bacterium | reverse complement strand
GGCCTCTTTTCCTTCAGCTGTTCCCTGTGCAATGGCGGCCCGTAACATTTCGCCTGTCGAGAGGTGTGGCACTCGAAGAAAGTTGACGAGTCTCTCACATTGCGTCCCCTTCCCTGCCCCCGGTGGTCCAATCAGGATTATCCGCATAGGACTACATGACCATGGAATGAGACTAGAGGGTTATGAAGCCGACGTAAGAGGCTCAAGCGGCAAAAGGAAGCAACCAAGCTACATATGGTTGTGACAGATCACGTTATGACTTCTCCAGCAAACCACTGTAGTTGCGCATCACAAGATGACTATCAATTTTTTGAACAAGATCGAACGCAACGCTCACTGCAATAAGCAAACCGGTACCCCCATAAAAACTAGCAATCTGAGCAGGGATGCCAAGTGCTCCACTCACAATTGTCGGGATGACTGCAACGAGAGCAAGAAACCCTGCTCCAACGTATGTAATTCGCTCCATGACCCGCTCAAGATAGTCGGCAGTTCTCTTACCTGGTCGATAGCCAGGAATAAATGAGCCGAAGTTCTTTAGATTGTCGGCCATTTCTTTGGGATTAAATGTGATCGCTGTCCAAAAATAACAAAAGAAGTAGATAAGCGCGATGTAGCAAATGTTGTAAAGATATGACTGTCCCCTCGTAAATGAATCGTGAAGTGCCGCCAGCACCGTATTCCCTGGGTAAGCGCTGCTCACATACTGAAAAAACATCTGTGGAAATAGCAACAATGAACTGGCAAAGATAATCGGCATAACACCTGCTTGGTTCACACGAAGCGGAAGATATTGACGAGTGCCTCCGTACACTCTTCTCCCTCGCACATGTTTCGCACTCTGAGTTGGAATTCGTCGTTGCCCCTGAGTCATAAAGACTACCCCGGCGACAACGCCAACAAAAAGGGCAGCCAAAACAAGAATTGTCTCAATACCCATTTTCCCACCGCCTCCACCAAGCTCCCAACTTGTGTCTCCCGCGAGTGACACAAGTGCACTTGGCATAGCGGCGAGAATGCCTGCCATAATCAACAAACTTATTCCATTCCCAATACCAAATTCATCTATTTGCTCACCCAGCCACATGAGGAAAACCGTCCCTGCTGTCATTGTCAGCACTGCAACCAGTTGCCACGAAAATGGCAAACTCCCATCGACGAGAAAACTCGACTGGATAAGAGATGCTTCACCAATTCGAGTATTCGAAAGAAATGCAACATATGCCCAACTCTGCAGAAGACAAATGCCAACAGTCGCATACCGTGTGTACTCATTGATTTTTTTCCGTCCCGACTCGCCTTCCTTTTGAAGTTTTTCCAGAGGCGGCCAAACTGTACCTAATAACTGAAAAATAATTGATGCAGAAATATATGGCATTATCCCTAGCCCGAAAATTGTGGCCTGGGAAAGTTGGCTTGCTGAAAAAACTGCAACTGTCTTGAGGAGATCACTGATACCACCCGACTCCTCCGCAAAGGCTCGCATCGCGGCTGGATCAACAATTGGCAAAGGGACCTGCCACCCGACACGATAAATCGCAAGCAGGCCAAGAGTCAGTAAGATTTTCTGACGTAACTCTGGAATCGTAAAAATGATTCTTATCTTCTCGAACACGTCAGCGACTCCCTGTCTTTGTTCCGAAAAACCTTGGCTGTTCCTTCAGCATTTCGAATTCGTTGAAAAATTAGTAACTGGCTTTCGCAATCCAAAAAAGCATCTGAGGAAATCAAATCTCGATAGGCACTGCAGTCAAACCCTTAATTTACTCTGAAACACTCGCCTGTGGCGATGCTGATTGTTTGGCGTCCCGAACCTTCTTTTGCCCCTTCACAAGAGCCGCTGGGCCGGGCACCTCACTCACGCTTCCTCCAGCCGCCAAGATTTTTTCACGCGCCTGTTTACTGAACCGGTGTGCTGAAACCGACAATGACTTTGAAATTTCCCCGTCACCTAGAATCTTCAATTCGTGCCAAATGCCTTTTGCAACACCAGACGTACGGAGTAGTTCAGGCGTGACATTTGCGCCTGCCTCAAATGCCGTCTCAAGATCGGACACATTGATGCTCTTGACTATTCTGCCATGACGGTTGTTAAAGCCCCGTTTTGGAACCCGTCGAATAATTGGACTTCGTCCACCCTCAAAAATTGAAGGAGCGCTCCAGCCAGCCAACTGCCCCTGACCTTTATGGCCTCGGCCCGATGTCTTGCCGTGGCCAGACCCGGGCCCGCGACCTATTCGCGAACGTTTACGGTTTTTATGAACACTTTTATTAATGTCATTGAGTCTCATGGAGATACCTGCTTAATCAATTCTTTTCTAAGTGAACGTGTGTCACATTTGTCTTATGAATTTTCTGAGAGAGCAACTCCTCGAAGGCGCTCTACATCTTCTAGTGTTCGCAATTGCTTCAGACCATTAATTGTGGCTTTCACAAGGTTTAATGGATTCACCGAACCGTGGGATTTTGTTAGCACATCTTTAATGCCAGCTGATTCGCAGACAGCTCGCACTGCAGCACCAGCGATAATTCCTGTACCAGGGCTGGCAGGCAACAGAATGATTTTCGATGTCCCGCTCCATCCTTCAACACGGTGTGGGATCGTTCCAGACACCAGAGGAACCTCAACGAGGTTCTTCATGCCATCCTTAATGCCCTTTTCAACTGCAGGAGGCACTTCGTTTGCCTTTCCATACCCACAGCCAACTTTACCCTTTCCATTCCCAACAACAACGAGGCCCGCAAAGCTAAAACGCCGACCCCCTTTGACAACAGTCGCACATCGACGAACCTTCACCACTCTTTCAGTGAATTCGCC
>CAJQGO010000020.1 GCA_905477565.1 uncultured Planctomycetota bacterium | reverse complement strand
GAATCGAATTCTCATGCCGCACAAACAGCAACTGTACCTCTTCGGTAGCACTGGGAGATCCGCGTTGGTCTTCTGGGGTACTCATTACAAGTAATGTCAGCGGGGGCGTAATTGTTTCCGAAAAAATAAGAAAACATCACGGGAATGCTCAGACCAAGAAGCAGCGTGCTCTTGGCGGGCAACTACGCGACTATTTCTTTCACTACATGCCCGTGGACATCGGTCAAACGCATGTCTCTGCCGCTAAAACGAAACGTGCTGCGTGTGTGGTCGACGCCCAATAGATGAAGCATTGTTGCGTGCAGGTCATGCATTTCAAGACGATTTTCAACGGCGCGATACCCAAACTCATCTGTTGCTCCGTATATGATTCCTGGCTTCACACCACCGCCTGCCATCCAGACAGTAAATCCGTACTGATTATGGTCTCTGCCGTTGGCTCCTTGGGCAAATGGAGTTCGACCAAATTCGCCAGCCCAGACGACAAGAGTTTCATCAAGCATGCCACGTTGGCGAAGGTCTTGTAGCAGGGCGGCAATTGGCTGATCGACAGCTCGTGCATTATCTTCATGACCTTTCTTCAGGTTTTTGTGCTGATCCCAACGGTCATGGCCAACATGCGGACAGGTTAGTTCAATGAAGCGAACCCCCTGCTCTACCATCCGACGCGCAATAAGGCACTGTGCCGCATAGATCCGAGTTTGTTCATACTCGGACTCGAGCCCATAGAGTTTTTGTATGTGCTGAGGTTCATCGCTGATTGACATGACCTGTGGAACTGCCATTTGCATTGAATATGCCAATTCATAGTTTCTAATTGCAGATTCAATGCTGTCGTGCTTTCCAAACTGATCTCCAGCGAAGCTGTCTAGCTTGTTGATGAGGTCGATTTTTGCTCGTTGGTCCTGTGATGTTGTCTTATGAGGCGTGATGTTTGCAACGCCTGTACCTGATGGCTTAAAGACTGAGCCCTGATAACTGGCTGGAAGAAAGCCGCTGCCAAAGCAATCGAGGCCACCTGGAGGAATGAGGCCGCCATTGAGCACAACAAATCCTGGCAGATTCTGGCACTCACTGCCCAGTCCATAGTTGACCCACGCCCCCATGCTCGGGCGGCCTTGAAGTGCACTCCCCGTGTGGAGGAAGTAGTTGGCGAATGTGTGCTCTGGAAATCCCGACGTCATTGATCGAATGACAGCGAGTTCATCAACGCATTGGGCTACATGCGGAAAGAGTTCACTAACGGGAATGCCAGAGTCGCCGTGATGTTTGAATTTCCACGGACTTGCAAGCACATTTCCAATGTTATTGAACTGAGTCGGCTCTACTTTGAAGTGGTCGCCAGGATCTTTGCCGTTGTATTTGTCGAGCAGTGGTTTCGGATCAAACGTGTCGACTTGGGAGGGACCGCCGTCCATATATAGGAAGATGATGTTTTTCGCTCGAACCGTATGGTGCGGCCCATGACCGGCCTGCACTGGTGTGTTTTGCGGTCCTGCTTCATTCGCAAACGCTGGGTCGGCATGAAGTGCTGCAAGTGCTACTGCACCAAACCCATTCGCGCATTGCGATAGCATCCCACGGCGACTCATGGGACTGGGCCTGTGTTGGTAACACGGAAATGGATCGTGGTGAATCATCGTAGGAAGATGAACTCCTTCGTGTTCACGAGAGCATGAGCTAGTTCTGACCAGCAGGTCTCATCAAAGTCAAATGCCTTGTTGTCGGATGTCTTTGAAGATAGGAACGCAAGGGATGTCGCTGTTTCTTGTTCGGTTGGATAGCGGCCGAATGCCGAGAGGTACATCCATTCAATCCGATTAGAGGCAGCGTCGAAGCCAGTGCCGGTTGTGTTTTTCGCTGCTTGCTTGCTCCAGTCGTCAGCTAATTCAACAACAAGTGGATCATTCAAAAGAATTAGCGGTTGGGCCGGAACGTTTGAGACATTACGGCGTCCCATGGAACTGAACGGAGTTGGCGTATCAAATGCCAACATGAAGGGCGAAAGGAAATTACGCCGCACGGAAATATAAATAGAGCGACGACCGTCACCATCAAGGGAACCACTTTTTTTGGGCCGTCCCCTGCCGTTCATAAATGATGTCAGATGGATTGGGACCGGAGGACCGAATGCGGTTGTATCGAGGCGGCCGGAAAGTGTGAGGAGAGAGTCTCTGATTGCTTCGCCCTGCAAGCGTCTCGGGGGGCAGTGGTGCCACAGCAAGTTGCTCGGATCCAGTTCTTGTGCCTTCTGGTTGGCGTGGCTCGACATCTGATATGTCCGTGAGAGGACGATGTATTTGATCATGCTTTTGATGCTGCGGCCTTCTTGCAGAAATCTGGTTGCAAGATGGTCGAGGAGACGAGGGTGCGTTGGTCGTTGCCCGAGAAAGCCAAAGTCGTCAGTGGTTGGCACAATGCCACGGCCCATGAGATGGTGCCAGATGCGATTGACGATGACCCGCGAAGTCAGAGGATTGGTTGGATCGTTTACGAGTTCTGCCAGTTGAAGTCGGCCACTCCCTTTTTCGATCGAAAGTGGCTTGTCACCCGAGATTGCAGTGAGGAAGTGCCGGGGCTCAATCTGTCCGGGTTTTGCCGAGTTGCCGCGAATCAGAATACGGTCGTTTTCACCTGTTCCGTCCATCATCGATAGGGCAAGACGTGATGTTCGGACAATTTGAGAAGCGAGTTGTTCCTGTTCCCTTTTCCATGAAGAAACGATCGTATGAGCCGAACGTTCAGTTTCAGTTTCGGTGTTGTTATTCAGTATGGCTTCGGCTGTCTTTGCATACTCTTCATATTTTCGGTCACCCGCATTTATTCGTTCTTCGAATGTGGCTACTTCATTCTTGGAAAGCCCTTGGACAGCAAGGCGAACAGCTATCTGCTTACTTGCCTCGGGAATGAATTCCAGGTGGACGCGATGACCGACGTATCGGTCGAGGTTCAGCCGCACCCAACGCTGACCCTCCTTAAAACGAACCACGGTCTGTTGATGGAGGGGTCCGGCAACCAGACGATGCGAGTCGACGCAGGCAACAATATGCCCAGTGCCATCAACAAGGCAATGGACCTCACCATCTTTTAATTCAAAGGTTGGTGAGCGAAGCGTTCTGCCGCTCTTGGGTAATTTTGTGAGCTTACTTTGGTTTTGGATAGCCCCCTCTGTGATTGATTCGAGGCCATTCCAGACTGGGTCATTCACTGCGGCGTCAAACGTACTGATTTTCAGGTGGCCAGTGCTGCTGTCGAGGTATGGCTCCCCTGCTCTTCTCGGAGATATGCCAAAGATAAATCCATCCTGAAGAAAGTCGTCGT
>CAJQGO010000019.1 GCA_905477565.1 uncultured Planctomycetota bacterium | reverse complement strand
GATTTCTGCTGCGAATGTTTCATTCACGTCATCAATATCAACAATATCAAGAACGAACAGGCCACACTTTACAATTGTTGGTTTTGCTGGCGGGTTTGGCATGCCTGCGTCAATTGCATGAGCTGCTGGTAAGGAAAAAATCAGAGCAACCGCTGCAAAGAAACACATTACAACTTGCATGCGGCCTCCACGTGTTTCTATGAAAGAAAGTATTTTTGAATAATTCATAACATTGGGGTTTTGAGCAAAGGATCTGAAACAGTGTAGTCGATCTCTATCTTTCTATTCGAACGGGTGTGCCAATACGTGCGCCGAGGGCTTGATCAGCCCTGCCTTCAACAACAGCAATCTCTACAAAGCCTTGAGAACCCGCTAATCCTACAAGGGTGCCCTTCTCGGCCTCTCCGTATGTTGAAACTATGTGATGAATTGGTCTTCCATCGCAGCTTAATCGGTCTTTGTCTTGAAGAGATGACGCCAAAGTGTCTGGTAGGTTCGTAATGAGGTTGCCGAAGTGGTCAATATGTATAACTTCACCAACTGTAGACTTTTGGTGTTCTTGTGGCTCAGGCCAGGAAAGTGTTAAGAGTTCTGGGATGGGTGGGCCAAGGTGTGATGTCTTGCCGCCTACGATGTGTGCAGCTGTCGGGGCAAAGACGTCTCGACCATGGAATGTTTTTGACGCTGGTTGTACGGCCTCAACTGGTCGGATGATCGTGGGTGCGTGCTGCCTTGCTGCCAGGGATAAAAGCCCGTTGTTGGGTGCCAGGAATCGTTGGTCACCCATTTCTGTGTAGATGATTGTCCGCGAGGTTCCTACGCCAGGGTCAACGACTATGACATGGAGTGTATGAGGTGGAAAATAAAAGCAACTTGTGGCAGCAAACCATGCAGCTGCCCGAATGTCGTGCTGAGGAAGGTCGTGAGCAAGATCAATGAGTTGACAGTCAGCGTGCGATGAGTTCTTACCTTGTATGCCATCGAAAAGGGTTTTGAAGAAGATACCCTTCATTTGCGCTACGTAACCACTGGACGTTCCAAAATCAGTCGTCAGGGTCACAAGCGATGCCATGTCTGCAGCGTCTCACTATGGAAGTGCGCGAATCAGTTCAAGAGCGAGCGCGCGTACCTTGCCAGGATTCACATTGGGGTTTTTGCGCTTGGCTTGTCCAATCAGGCCACCGGCAGCCTGCTCTTTTCCACCTTTGACATCGGCAACAATTTTTGGGTTCTCAGCAATGAGTTCCTCGCATAGTTTTTGAAGGTCGCCTTCATCGACTGCTGCGATACCCATGCTTGCTACGACCTCATCAACAGGCTTGCCGGTTTCGAGTACCGCGGCGAAAATTTCCTTACCCCGTCCGGTATCGAAGTCACCCTTCTTCACCCGGGCAATAATATCGGCAACAGCGGCTGGTTGAACGGGAAAATCAGCAATACGACCTCCGCGCTCATTGAGCATCCGTAAGACGTCCTGTTGCATCCAATTACTTGCGACTTTTCCTTCACCGACCTTGTTGGCGAGGTCTTCAAAGTATTCGACAAGTTCAGGGCCCTGGTTAACCAAGACATCGGCGTCATAGGCTGGAATGTGCCACCGTTCCGCGAGGGTTTTTCGGAGCATAGCCGGGGGCTCACCCATTGTTGCCCGAACCGTAGCAACCTGTTCTTCACTCACTGTCACTGGAACCAGATCGGGCTCGGGGAAGTATCGATAGTCACTTGACTCTTCCTTGTGTCGCTGTCCACGCGTCACGCCGGCAGAGTCATCCCAGCCCCGTGTCTGTTTTGGCATGCTCCCAATTTCAGCGTGGGTGGCCTGCCATTCACCCCATTGCCGCTCAGTTTCATAAATCAAGGCACGTTCAACGGACCGAAACGAATTCATGTTTTTGATTTCGACAATTGGCGTTTTAGCGAGTCGACCATCGGGCTGGGGGATATGAAGGTTGACGTTAGCATCAACACGAAGACTCCCCTCTTGCATGTTGCAATCACTCACTCCGAGATAGACCAGCAACAGTTTAAGTTCGTTCAGCCATGCCCGTGCTTCTTCAGGGCTTCGCATGTCTGGCTCAGTCACAATTTCACACAGTGGTGTGCCAGTTCGATTCAGGTCGATCCGGCTGTCCGCTGTGCCGGCAGTTTCGTCATGCATGCTTTTACCAGCGTCCTCTTCGAGGTGTACTCGAATGATTCGGACGTTCCTTGGTTCAAATGCTCCCTTCGGATCAGTTACCTCGAGATGACCCTCATATGAGAACGGAAGGTCGAATTGGCTGATCTGATAGCCTTTGGGAAGGTCGGGATAGAAGTAGTTTTTCCGGTCCCATTTTGTGAATGACGCAATTTTGCAATTCAGTGCCAGAGCAGCTCGAAGGGATAGGTCAAAAGCACGTCTGTTCATTACGGGCAAAGAGCCTGGAAGTCCGAGACACGTTGGGCATACCTGAGTGTTCGGCGCACTCCCGAATGTGGTGACACACCCACAGAAGAGTTTGGTCTCCGTCTGAAGTTGCACATGAACTTCGAGGCCGATAACTGTGGTAAATGGATGGTGGGATTCAGCAGTCATAGTGGTAGCAGAAACGCAGAGTTAGGAGGAGATCGCAGGCGTTCGTTGAAGGTGCCAGTCTGTGGTCAGTTGGTATTGGTGAGCAGCCTGAAGTAAGAGGGGTTCTGAAAGGGCTGGGCCTTGAAGTTGAAAGCCGACAGGCAGGTTGTTCTTGGTGAAACCACAGGGAAATGAAATGCCGCCAATACCAGCGAGGTTTGCTCCAACTGTGTAGAGGTCAACAAGATACATGGAGACAGGGTCGTCGGTTTTTTCACCGAGTTTGAAAGCAGGCGTTGCGGAAACCGGTCCACCAATCAGGTCAACTTTTTCAAACGCCTGCGTGAAATCGTTTCGAATGAGTCGTCTCACCCTGAGTGCCTTGGCGTAGTAGGCATCATAGTAGCCAGCTGAGAGAGCGTAGGTGCCAAGCATGATGCGGCGTTTGACCTCGGGGCCAAATCCCTCTGCCCGACTGCGGCAGTACATCTCAACAAGTGGTGAGTCGAATGTTGTAATTCCCTGATCGTCCGAAGGGGTGCCATCCCAGCGGTGGCCGTAGTGAGCGCCGTCATAGCGGGCAAGATTACTAGAGGCTTCACTTGGTGCAATCAGATAATAAGTTGGGACACCGTAGGAGGCATGGGGTAACTCAACTTCGTGGATGGTCGCTCCGGCTGCTTCATATGCCGCGAATGTCTGTTCAACATGTTCGGCCACCTCTGAATCAAGACCGTCACCAAAGTGTTCAGCTACTCTGCCAATCCGCAGGCCTTCGAGTGGTTTTTCAAGGTTTGTCAGATATTCGGGAACCGGAGTGTTGAGCGATGTCGAGTCGCCGGGGTCGTGACCAGCAATGGCTTGAAGCAGCATGGCACACTCTTTCGCGGAGCGGGCCATGGGGCCAATTTGGTCAAGGCTTGAAGAAAAGGCGATAAGTCCACGTCGGCTGACTCGGCCGTAGGTCGGTTTCAAGCCGGTGATACCGCAGAGCCCTGCTGGTTGTCGAATCGACCCGCCGGTGTCAGAGCCAATTGCCAGTGGGGCCATGTCTGCAGCAACAGCAGCAGCAGAACCCCCGCTGGATCCACCGGGCGCTCGGTCGGTGTCCCATGGGTTCCGAACCAGGCCGTAGGCCGAATTTTCGTTTGAGCCACCCATGGCAAACTCATCCATATTGGTTTTGCCAAGAATTATGGCATCTGCCTCCCGAAGGCGTCGCACGACGTCGGCATCATACGGGGGCTTGTACGTCTTGAGCATTCGCGACGCACATGTAGTTTTCTGGTCGGTTGTGCACAGGACGTCTTTCACCGCAACCGGTAGCCCGGCGAGTGGGCCAAGTGGTTTGCCTTGCGCACGAGCTGTGTCGACAGCCTCTGCCTTGGCCAGTGCACCGTCGCGGTCGACTGAGAGGAAGGCGTTGATTGTAGGGTTGGTGGCTTCAATTCTATCAAGGAACGCTGTGGTGCATTCGACAGAAGTGGTTTCACCTTTTTGTAGGGCTGATGCCAGTTCAGCGGCAGGAGTCGTTGTTATTGTCATTAGGTGCTGGTCACTTCCTTCGATGCTACATCACTTTGCTCTATGCGGACCCCGACTCACCAAGAACCGCTGGAACAAGAAAACATTCCTCATCATGGCGTGGTGCACAACGGAGGGCGTCAGCAGTTGCGAGTGAGGGGACGGGACGGTCCTCTCGAAATACATTTTGAGAATCAAGAGGATGGGCGAGTGGTTCGACTTCATCTGTATCAAGTTCAGAAAGCTGAGAGACAAACCCAACAATTTTCGAAAGTTCTTCGGTTAGACTTGAGAGCTCCGTATCGCTCAGTGCCAAACGTGCCAGCATTGCAACCTTGATAACATCATCACGGGTGAGGGTTGGCGGGGCTTCGTCTTGAGCCGGCATAAGCAAATCCTTCGCGAAAGGGAACGAATGTGTTGGGGGGACGACGCCGAGATGCCCGACGTCTGTCTGCTATCAGTACAGCGCACGAACTGTGTTGCTCATGCTCAGCCGAAACATCTCATTGACGTTATGGCCGTGCACGAGGGCCTGCTGGGACAGATTCTTCAGATGAAGTTTTCTTTTGCTCAACATTCGGGAGATGAAATGGCTTTTGCCGAACTAGTTTTGTGACTTTGCCACTGCGTATGCATTGGGTGCAGACCAATTTTGTGGCGTTGGCACCACTTGGGAGAGTGACCCGAAGACGTTGAAGGTTCGGTTTGAATTTTCGCCGAGTGATTCCGGTTATTTTCGTACCAACACCGCCAAGGTATTTCTGCTTACCACGGATGGTCACGGAGTTCCCCATCGAGAACCCTTTTCCGCAGATTTCACAGCAACGCGCCATCACACCACCTTTTTCCTATAAAAAACCTTATCCGGACTGACTTCTCATGATACCGGAGACACGGGAAGCCGCAAGATGAGTCACGCGGGCTGGTTCAAGCAACTGTTTGGCAACGGCTTTTGAGGTTATTTACCTCGAATGGCACTTGGAGCAAGCAGCTTCAGCAGGTCCTCGTGAATGCTTCCATTGGTGGCGATTCCATCCCCGGCATTGATGTCACAAGCCCCTGTCCAATCAGTGAACCTGCCCCCTGCCTCGGAAACAACAACGGCTACGGCAGCCGCATCCCAGGCATTGAGCATTGGGTCGGCCATGGCCTCGGCACGTCCTGTCGCAACGAGCAAATACCCATACCCATCACCCCAGGTCCGAGTAATGCGGCAGGCATCCTCAATGTCATCACGAACTTTTTTCCCCGCCCCTTCAGCATCAAGGACCGCCGGCCGTCGTCGGAAGTCTCGGAAATCGCTTGAGCAAATCAGGCTTTCATGTAAAGACGTTTGCGTCGAAACGCATGCCGGCACGCGTTTGTGCCCGTTCTGTTCGTGCCACG
>CAJQGO010000018.1 GCA_905477565.1 uncultured Planctomycetota bacterium | reverse complement strand
CGACCGGTGTGTCGAATGGCAATCAGTCGAGGCGGCATGTGTGGTGGCAAAAATTTCACCTGAATATGCCTGCCGTCTTTTTGCGCGTTTTGGTGAAGATAGTCCATACCAACTATTAACGCGGCAACGAATGAGCCTCGCGGCAGACTGGCTTGCACATGAGCAGGTTTTGGTACGAGAAGCAGGCCTTCGTCTTGGATACCCTGACCAATACCAGTTTTCTCGCGCCTTCAAACGTGTGTTCGGCATCCCTCCTGCTGAATTTCGCCGGGGACATAGGATTGCACCGCATCCATCACGTTAGAGAGTTTTTACTCTGACAAGGCTTCTCGAAGATAGTTCGACGGTTCAAAATTCTCGATGACCACCTCGGTTGAGTTGCCCCGAGTCATGCGAGCCTGGGTCACACGAATTTCGGGTGTCTTCGATGGTGAAAACAAAATGTCATCATGTGTCGCGTGAAGTTTTTCTGCGAATAGGTCAGGGGTGAGGTGCCCACCGAGATGATCGCTGCGTCCGGTGGCGACGTGCAACGTTCCAAGCACCTTCTCGTCCTGAATGTCACGACCGGAAACAGGCAGGTCCTGCGTACCAAAGCCGAGTTCGCCTATTTCTCCTGTGACGGGATCAGTTTTCAATTTCGTATTGAAAGCATCAATAACGGACTTGTCACCTGCCACAAAAGTCGCTGTGTGAATTCTACCGTCTTCGACGTGCATGACTGCACGGGTGCTATCTTCAAACTTCATTGGAAAGGTCCCCGACGCACCGGTGGGAACAAAATAGACCTCACCAGCAGGGAGGTTGGCAATGTCCGGAGTTTTTCCAAGGCAGAGTCCATGGCTTTTCTGAGCTTCTTGGCCGTCGCATTGAATCGTGAGTTGGTACTGAGAGTTATCCATCTCGAAATCGATCTCGAATGAATCAGCTTTGGTGAGTGCGAGTCGAAGTTTTTCGGCCTCTGCACTTACTTCCCGATAATCTACTGCGAGACCTGTGGCAAGAATGATATCGTTAAGGCCATGGAGGGTTGCACCGCGGAAACCAAATTCTTTCGCGAAGGCTGTCAGTGGTGCGGTCGCAGAAAAAGTTGAGATACACAAAATCAGGTCGTATTTCGTGTAGACAGACTCTTTCAATGAAATTGTGTTTCCATTGGAGTCGACTGCTTCATCGGGAAGATCGAGGTTGCTGCCGCCCGTTTCATGATAGGCAAACATCTCACCACCTGTAACACCGAGTTTTTCAGCGACCCCGTTTTGGAGGCCTTGATAGAAGACCGAGTAGGCTTTGTGCTGAATGGTCAGTTTTGAATTCGAAAGAAAGCTGAAATCCTTCATCTGGCTGGTGTCAGCTAGATCAATTAGGATCGCGACTCGGCAGCCTTGTATCGGCTCAAATACTGTCGTGAGCAGTTTTGCCAAATCGAAGTCAGGAAAGTCTTCAATTGCACGGCGTGCAATTGGGGTCGGTTTTATTGTTGCAGTACTCATACTGTAGTTATAGCAAACTCGTCGCCGTCGTCCGCACTTTGAAATTCACATTTCTCGACACCATGAACAAA
Organism: uncultured Planctomycetota bacterium; assembly: GCA_905477565.1. Taxonomy (GTDB): domain Bacteria; phylum Planctomycetota; class Planctomycetia; order Pirellulales; family UBA1268; genus UBA1268. The sequence continues at coordinate 2,021 of CAJQGO010000018.1, read as the reverse complement.
TGCACAGATGTTGTCGAGTTTCTTAATAATTTGCCTGTTGCTTCGGTACTTTCTGACATTGTCAACGCAGTAAAATCGGGCCCTGTAGTGGTTGGAGCGCCCCCGGGGTCAGGAAAGACGTTACTCGTGCCGAGTGCCATCCATGACACCCTCAGGCCGGGGGAAACACTGGTTTTGGTCCAGCCGCGGCGCTTTGCCGCACGGGCCATTGCTGGGCAGATTGCCACGATACGCGGGTGCCGACTCGGTGATGAAGTCGGGTACCGTGTCCGTTTTGATTCGAAGGTATCGAAGGGCACAACGCTCTGCGTACAGACCACTGGCGTGCTTCTCAGGCAATGCATTTCCAATCCATCGCTGACAGGTATTGCGTGTGTCATTCTTGATGAATTTCATGAGCGGTCCCTCGAAATGGATCTTCTTATTGGATTGCTGAAGAATCTGAAGGAAACGATACGGCCAGACCTCCGAATTCTAATCATGAGTGCAACACTTGATGCCGATGCAGTTGCTCATTACTTAGGAGGAGCCACGGTCATTACTGCGACGGAACGTTCATTTCCCGTCGAGGTCACGTATGCACCACATGCGGGGACGCATGTTTCAACCCGAAACCTTCCTGACCTCATTTACGCTCTGATCCCCAAGGCACTGCGTGATACGCAAGGGCATGTTTTGGTTTTTTTACCAGGCGTTGGCGAAATATTTGCAACTGCTAAAAAACTTGAAGGGATCGCAACCCGGGAAGGCTGCCGGTTGGTCAAACTTTTTGGTGACCTGCCAGCAGAACAGCAAGATGAAGTTCTTCAGGGTGATGGTTGTCGGAAAATTATTCTTTCCACGAACATTGCTGAGACTTCCGTTACTATTTCGGGAGTGACGGCGGTGCTTGACAGTGGGCTAGCCCGGCAACTTCACGTCTCTTCATCCACGGGGCTGCCACAGTTGCAGACAGTGTCGATATCCCAAGCTTCAGCAGAACAGCGTGCCGGGCGAGCGGGTAGAACTGGACCTGGCAAATGCTGGCGTCTCTGGGAAGAAACTACACATGCGAGACGCTCTCGTTTTGATTTACCAGAGGTACTGCGGGCTGATTTGACGCAAGCATTTTTGACTCTGCATATGCTTCAGCAGGCAGATGGTTTCCAGTGGCTCCAAAAACCGTCGGATGATGCACGGATAAGAGGACTACAAACCCTCGAAGAACTGGGATGCTTAAAGAAAGGTTCTTCTGGCGATAGGGGGCCGAAACACATGACAGAATTGGGCAGGGAGGTTGGCAACCTGCCGGCTCATCCGAGACTGGCAATTTTGTTACTAGAGGGTGCGAAGCGAGGGGTTCTTCGAGAGGTGGCTGTTGCTGCGGCATTGCTCACCGAACGAGATCCATTTCGCACCGGTGGGCAGAGTGGAAGGGGGCCACGAGACATAATTACGAGTCGTGTTCGATCAGATATCCACGAGAAGGTACTCCTTCTTCAGCATTTTCATGCGACAGGGACCGACGTTGCAACTTCGGGTTTGCCGCCGCTTCATCATGGAGCTGCGCGGACTGTTTTAAGGTCGGCTGATCAGTATTTTCATCTCGTTTCCCAGAACTGTGGACCGAGGGCAATAGACCCCCCGCGTGTTTTCCGGGAAGTCTTTCTCACGGCATATCCTGATCGACTTTGTCGCATTCGGAAAGGGTCCGCAGAACGCGGAATAATGGTTGGAGGACGCGGTGTGCGGCTCGATAAGAAAAGTTCTGTCCGTCATGAAGAATATTTTCTGGCGATTGATATCGACGACTCGGGCAGTGAAGTGACCGTGCGAGCCGCGTCCGCAGTTGATCCACAGTGGCTCACGGTAGAAAGCGATTGGGGGAAGCATGTTTCAGTTTGTGACAACCTGTCGTTCAATCAGTCGAAAAAAAGAGTTGAAGAACGTCGGCAGGTTTCGTGGCATGGGCTTATTCTCGAAGAATCTCCACGTTCAGTTGGCAACGAACGTGCATCACTAGAACTTCTTTTCCAAGAAGC
>CAJQGO010000017.1 GCA_905477565.1 uncultured Planctomycetota bacterium | reverse complement strand
CAGAAGGATGGAGTTTTTGACGGTGAGTCTTTTGGGAAACGTCAGAGCGGGCACTATTTGTAGATCGATTATCAGGACAACATTATGTGACATGAATAATCAATACTACTACGGAGTATCGTGCCATGATGTTGGAGGAGCGTAAACCTGAGTTTGTCTTCTTTCGACAAATCGGGAAATCGTCCTCTTCTGGCGAGAAATTCCCCTTTCAGAGAAATGATAGGGTCTGTCATGGCGTGACTTGCCGCAATTTGCATGACGGAGGCGTGGCATAGAGCCATTTGGGTGGTACAACGGTTTGCTGAGCAGAGTATCAATGATAAGCCATTGTGTAATGGAAGGGTTTTGGAAATGTCACGGACAGTTGCATTAGCGGTTGATCTCGGAGCCTCTGGAGGTCGTATTGTCTCAGGTGCTTTTGATGGACGGCTTCTTGAGTTAAAGGAACTCCATCGATTCGAAAATGGACCAGTCTCCTTTGGTGGTCAGCTTGTTTGGGATTTTGTTGGTCTTTGGCGTGGAGTTTTAGATGGTTTACGAATTGCTGCTGATCAGCATCACAGCACAATTCAAAGTATTGGGGTGGATACCTGGGGAGTCGATTTTTCATTCGTTACAAAGAATGACGCACTCTTATCAGAACCTGTGTGTTATCGAGATTCTCGCACACGAGGTCTTATTGAAGCCGCACAAACAATACTTTCCAAAGAAGAGACATTTAAAGCGACAGGCCTGCAGTTCATAGAAATCAATACTCTCTATCAGCTTCTTGCTGTAAAGAGAGATTGCCCTGAACTTCTCGAAGCGGCCGATCAGTTGCTGATGATCCCAGATCTTGTGCACTGGTTACTTTCTGGACAGCGTTCCAATGAGCGAACAATTGCCTCAACGACTCAGTGTTTTAATCCTCAAAGTGGACAGTGGGCCAACGACCTTTTGACCAAGTTTGGAATTCCCACAGAGTTATTTCGGCCTGTTTCTGAACCGGGACATGATATTGGCAGCATTCGTTCAGATATTGCATCTGACACCGGGCTGAGAGATGTCCGAGTGGTGCTGCCTGGTTCCCATGACACTGCCAGTGCAGTTGCTGCAGTCCCAGCACTCGAACCGCCTTCATCACGACCAGACTGGTGCTACATCAGCCTAGGGACATGGGCGCTGGTTGGTGCTGAATTGGATCGGCCTTTGGTGACCCCAGAGTGTCTTGCTCATAATTTTACAAACGAGGGTGGTGTAGGGGGGACGACGAGGTTGCTAAAAAATCTTTGTGGACTTTGGCTCGTGCAGCAATGCCGAGCGAGTTGGCAAAGATCGGGAAATAGCTGGAACTGGGAACAATTGACTGCTTTGGCTGCTGAATCGCCGCCACTGCAAACGATAATCGATTCCGGTCATCCCTCACTTGTCGCTCCACATGATATGCCCCAAGCAATACGAGAACTCGCACAACAGAGTAATCAGCCAGTCCCGGAATCAACTGGTGCCGTGGTGCGAACAGCCTTGGAAAGCGTTGCTGCGGATGTGTCTCGAACCTTACAAGAATTAGATGAACTTGTTGGACGTCGTATTAGTAGAGTACATATTGTTGGAGGTGGCGTTCAGAATAAGTTGCTCTGTCAAATGATAGCTGATGCGTCAAATCGTCCGGTAGTGGCAGGTCCTATTGAGGCAACCGCCATAGGAAATCTCCTTGTTCAGATTCTTGCTGAAAATGGGAAAATAGATTTACGAAGTGTACGTTCTGTGGTGCGAGATAGTTTCGATCCAATAACGTATGAGCCTCAAAACGTTACAGCGTGGAAAGAACGACTCAGTCAGTGTGCTGGCTGATAGTTGTCTTCGGGGTATCTACTTTGGTGTGTTAGTGCTTACTTAAGAAGTTGGGATGCCAAGGCAATGATCCCAGCGGTTACCAACACTGCAACCGTACCAATTGCTATTACAAGCCATTGGTACGCAGCCCGTTCAGTCTGCTCGTCAGAGTATTCAACACTGGCTGCAAAATCAGCAATAAAGCGAGAGTTGCACTGAGGGCAAATCAGTTCTTCATCGAGGAGCCTCGCCGGCACCGTAATAATGTGATCAGAAGGGCAAGGTATGTGAAAATGTTTGTCAGGTGCCGTCATGCTGCTCGATAGTTTGCGGCAGGTCTTTTGGTCACCTGTCCGTGCTCAACTTCAAGAATTGAATCGGCGAGGGCAAGAGTGCTTGGCCGATGTGTGATCATGATTACCGTTCGGTTCTTGACATAATGAGAAAGAGCCTCGTGGATCAGTTCCTCACTCGCTACATCTATCTGACTTGTAGCTTCATCTAGGACAAGTATCTCAGCATTCCTTAAGAATGCCCGAGCAAGAGCGATTCGCTGCCTTTGGCCACCAGAGAGACGAAAGCCATTAGGACCAACTTTTGTCTTATATCCGTCAGGAAATTCGGCAATGAAGTCATGAGCACGAGCTTTTCGGGCAGCTTCTTCTATTTCTTCATCGGTAGCGTCCCACCTGCCATATCGAATGTTATACAAAATCGTTTCGTTGAAGAGTTCTGTTTGTTGGGTAACGATTGCGATTCGCCTACGCAAATCTTTCACTGCTAGTTCCGTGAGCGGAACGTTGTCGAGTTCAACAGTGCCTTCTGTGGGATCGTAAAATCGACATATGAGGTTGATAAGCGTGCTTTTTCCGCCCCCGTTGGGTCCGACTATTGCCACACGCTCACCAAACTCAATGGCGACATCAACATCTTTGAGCACCGTGTCGATTCCATCATATGAAAACGATACATTTCGTAAAGCAATCTCTCGATGCGGTGATGCAAGATAGTACGGGTTTGATTTTTCTTTTAGTTTGGATGGTGTGTCAAGAAGTGGATACAGTGACTGTGCTCCAACAATCCCCACGTTTATTCCTGTTATGACTCCAGAGAGTTTTCTTACTGGATCTGAAGCACCAATAAGCATCCCAAAAAAGACCATAATCCCAGGAACAGTCATTGGTTGTTCTGTCATGGTCACCCCAAAAATCTGGGTTTCCTGATTGATAACCAACCACGCTCCGACGGCAATTGAAGTTGCGACCATCCCAATGCCAAGAACTTCAGTAATTGGATTCGCAAGGGCTCGATAAAAGTTATGACGCAACCCAATTTTCATCATTTTGGTTGTACTGTCCCGAAACCGTTCACGCTCAAAGGGCTCCATTGTATAGGCCTGAACAGTGAGCACATTATTCAGTGCTTCAAGCATCACGTGATGAAAACCAAGTGCTTGGGCGAGAATGTTCTTTGAAGCAGTCCGCATTTTTCGGTTAAGCCAAACCATCAGAAAACCCACGACAGGCGCCATTGTGAGGCACGCGAGCGTGAGTTGCCATGAGATGCAGAAAGCTCCCCCCAGGCAGGCAATTATTTTCAGAGGCTCAGTAATCGCTCCAC
>CAJQGO010000016.1 GCA_905477565.1 uncultured Planctomycetota bacterium | reverse complement strand
CCAATTCGTTCACCAACGTCCCATACATCCTCTTTTTGTGAATCGAGACACAGGCGAATAATCGCGTGGCCTTCAATGTCTACATAAAACAGTGCGTTATCCCAGAAACGTGGGCCTTCACCCCACTTGGATGCATACTGTCCGACAGGTTCTATCACGAGATGATCACTCATAGATTTCGATGACGAGCATCCTCCATGACTACAGACATGCCGGTTCTCTACAGTACGTTCACCTGTACGAATGCAGAAAAAAGATGTCCGTCGCTTTCAAAAATCTACTTTACAGCAACGATATAGCACAGCCAACTTGGATAGCTTTCAGCCTGTTCGGCTTTGATCCACTCACCAGTATCTTCACCGTCTTCGTCTTCTTCTTCCCAGTAGACGTACGACTTCTTGAAACCAGCTTCTTCGAGAAGTTCCCGGACCTCTGCAATCGTCCAGAAACGCCAGTTGTATTCAAAGGCATTTTGCAATTTACTACCGTCACCAAATTTGAATGAAATTGAGAAATCGGCCTCGTGTGTCACCGGATTGAATTGAACCTGCTTCCAATGGTAGCTAAAACCTTTTTTTCCTTTTTTCACAACTTTCTTTTCAACTGTATTTTCTGCGTAGCAGTCACCACCACCCATCATATCCATGACCATGACGCTCTGACGACTCATGTTGGACCTGGCAATACGGAAATATTCCAACAGTTCTTTTCGTGTCTTGAATAGCCAGAAAGAAAAATTCTGAGCTGCAAGAACGTCAGCAGCCGGCCGTGTTTTTTCGCGAACATCTTTTTCAAGGATGCGGACTCGTGAAGCCTGCGCTGGCTGAAGCTTTGAAAGGATGTGTTTGTTTCCCCATGCTAATGGCTCTGGATCGAGGTCAACACCGAGTGCCGTACGTTGTCTGCCACGCTTCACCCATTCACAACACACTGAGAAGGTGCCACAAAAATCTTCACGCAATGTGGTTGGCTTCCGATGAAATTCATCTTTGAATGCCTTATCAAAAAATTCCACTTCATGTTCGGGAGATTGGACTGACTTCAGATAGCATTTGTACTTGTCAGCCTTTTCAGCCAACGATCGACGTTTTTTTTGAGCACACATATAGAAAAAGTTTCCTCATAAAAAAGAGCTGCTACTGCTCTGGTTTTACACCCTGTTTTTTCAGGCAATAAAACATGCAGCCTGCCCTAAGATGGTACTTCCGATTCAAAAGGAGTCAAAAGCACGATACACTCAAAATTGGATATCTTGATCGCCAACGGAACGAATCAATCTGACATGATCTTGCGAACCATGTTTTTCGTTGCTGTAACTGCTCCGAGTATAGGAATTCATGCAGCTGATCTCGTGACTCCACCAATGACGCACGAGGCACCAGCAGCAGGAAAACGTGTCTGGCAACAGGCGCCTGAATATCGTGGCACGAATGTATATCACTCGCTCTATCTTCCACGAAACTGGATTCCCGGAAAAAAATACCCTGTCCTTGTTGAATACACCGGAAACGAGTTTCTACCGGGACGGGGAAGTGGTGAAGTAAAGGATGCCAACCTTGGTTATGGAATCAGTGGTGGCAACCAGTTCATATGGATTGTCATGCCATACATCGCCGTGGATCAATCACGCAATACTGTCAAGTGGTGGGGTGATCGGGAGGCAACTATCCAGTACTGCAAACAAAATATTGGTCACATCTGTAACGAATTTGGTGGTGATCTCGACAACCTACTGATTTGTGGATTCTCTCGCGGTGCAATTGCAACGAGTTACATTGGACTTGCTGACGATGAAATCGCACGGCTCTGGAAGGCTGTCATCACTCATGATCATTTTGATGGCATGAGAGAATGGCCATACCCACACAGTGACCGACAATCGGCTCTTCATCGTCTCTCACGACTTCAAGGACGACCCGTGCTTGTGTGTGGACAGCGAGCAACAGCAGTTCGTAAACAATTCCTCGCCGAATACCTTAAGATTGCTGACTTTACGTTCCTTGATGTTCCAGTACACAGCATATTTACTATCCCGGAGGGGCCTTACCTACATTCACATACTGATTTATGGATGCACCGCCCAAGTAGCTATCGTGATCATGTAAGGAAATGGGTTCAAAAAGTCATACAAGATATTCCGGAAGGGCAAACAACTATTTCACGCGACTGAAGATGTGAGTGAAGCACAGGATGTGTTTGAGGTGTTTCCGGATACGGAAGACGAACTGTATAAAAAAATGGTCTTTGCGGCATGAGGCAGACGTGCCAGGCCATTTGTTAACCTATACGTAGTACCATGAAAGACGAGCTCTTTTGTCTCGAAGCAATCCCAAAAGCAACAGAATGTCGGATTTCACGCTATAAAAGCAATCCACGAAACAAGTAATAAATAGAAACAGTATCTGTTGTGTCTGAGAGAAGAAAAATGAATCAGATACAGCTTTCTTCTAGACCACAAGCAGGTTCTCTTATGTTCAAGCGTTGTATCGTACTGACTCTTCTTTTTATTGTGCTCACATTTTCTATGCGTGGACACGCGGCCGACAGATCTTCTTCTGCAACCGAGTCAACTCAGCAACGAGATAGTCGTATGCAGTGGTGGCGGGACGCACGCTTTGGAATGTTTGTTCACTGGGGTCTTTATTCTGGACTGGCTGGCACCTGGGAAGGTAAGCCTGTTGCAACGCAGGGAGGGATGGAGTGGATACAGCAACGAGTCAAAGCCGATACGGCAACCTATGCGAAAAATGCGATTCCTCTATTTAAGCCAAAAGAAGACTTTGCAAGTCAGTGGGCTCAGATGGCAAAGAAGGCTGGCTGCCGATACCTTGTCTTCACCACGAAGCATCACGACGGCTTTGCCTTACACGATTCGAAGGTAAGTGATTTTGATGCTGGCTCTGTACTCAATCGTGATCTTGTGAAGGAGATCGTTGACGCCTGCCGAAAAGAAGGGCTGCGAGTTGGGTTCTATCACTCTGTCATCGACTGGCATCATGATCAGTATGCATATCTCCTGTCGAAAGAGTTGCCCTATCCACTCAAAGGACAGCCATACCCGAATGGCCATCGAGATCACAACAAATATATCCAATTTCTGCACGCACAGGCGAGTGAACTGATGTCCAATTATGGACAGGTAGATGTCATATGGTGGGACTACAGTTCAACAGACTTCCAGGGAGAAAGAGCCTGGAAAGCCTTTGAACTCATGGACCGCGTCAAAGAAAAACAGCCACAGGTCATTATGAATAATCGCCTCTTTCGAATTCCTGAAGCTGGTTTTAGCGGTATGGGAACTCATGCCGTCACCGATCAGTTGGACCCTAAGTATGGTGATTTCATCACACCTGAGCAGCACATTCCAGCCACTGGCCTCCCCGATCTCGACTGGGAAACGTGCATGACCATGAACACAACATGGGGGTTCAGTGAACATGATCATGCTTGGAAATCTGATGAAGTACTCATCCGCAATCTCATTGATATCGCAAGCAAGGGTGGAAACTATTTGTTAAATATTGGCCCTACGGGTGATGGAAGCATTCCGACAGAAAGTACCAAGTCGCTCAAAGTGATTGGTGAGTGGATGGACGTCAATGGTGAAGCAATTTATGGCACGAAGGCCAGCCCTTTTGAAAAACTCAGCTGGGGGCGATGCTCACAAAAGTCACTGCCAGGTGGCAAGACTCGGCTGTACTTACACATCTTTGATTGGCCCGCTGATGGGAAACTCGTAGTTCCACTTGGAACTGATGCAACTGCAACTGCTCGGCGACACGCTGATCACAAAGATCTTCACATTACACCCGGCACAACACAGACAACGATCCTTGTTGGTGAACCCATGCTTCACAACATAGCGACTGTTGTTGAGCTCGACATTGATGGACCACTCCAAGTATCTCAGTAGTATCTGGGCTTAAATACATCGACACTGTACTTACAAGCCTGTTTCAGAAACACTGTCTGCTTCATTTTCTGACACCCATAATAGTGGATGGCGAAGTGGAAGATTCCTCTTCACTTCAAATGTTTCTGGGTCTGCTTCAAGTTTTCTCCAGACATCCAGATAATGGGCATCCTCATAATGAAGCCCAGCAAAGAGAAGGCTCGGGTGCCGTACGGGCCATTCCTCCCAATACATGATGTCTTTCGGATATGGCCATGAAGATTTGTCTTCAATATATGGAACTATAAATTCCATACCGCGGTGCATGCCACGACCGTCCGGCAGTTGAAAAGCCCATAGATCATTTGCTTCGGTAGATGCAATTTGAGCCACTCCGGCCATGGCATC
>CAJQGO010000015.1 GCA_905477565.1 uncultured Planctomycetota bacterium | reverse complement strand
GTAATAAAGGTTGTACGAACCCTTTCGCCCTTGATCAGTTGACCATGCGGTGCCCAAGTGAACGTACTTGCCACCGACTTTGATCATGGTCGCTCCTTCATGACCGATGTGACTGATGGGTTTGTCGTCTGGCCCCGGACGAGAACCAGCAGGATCAATTCGCACCGGCTCGGCGGTATAGCCTGTAAGGCTATCGTTGAGCGGAGCAATGAATGTGTTGTCCCACAACAGATATCGCGTGCCATCATCGTCCGTGAAAATCGAAGGGTCGTGCCGCTGCCCCATGTTGCCAGCCATCGGGTGCGTCCAAGGGCCTTGCAACTCCGAACCGCTGGTCAGTGCCAGACTGGAGTGCTTCTTCGGGCAGTGCACTAACGCCCAGCAGCCTTTGTCTGCCAACCAATGAACTTCTGGCGCCCAGATCAGACGCTTTGCAATTTTTTTGCCGCTCTTCGCCTTCATCGTATCGTCGACTGTATAGATCGGTCCGAGTGATTCCCACTGAATCAAATCCTTGCTACGCCATAACCGGACTTGGTGACCAACGATGCTCTCTTCACCCAATCCGATGTTGTATGGATTCTTGGCTTCCCGAGGGTCATTTTCGTTTGGCTGCGTGCCCGTCAGGTAGTAATACTTCTTCTCGGGACCGATCGAGATATACGGATCGCGGATCCAACCCGATTTGATATACAGCGCCTTGTCATGAGACTTAAGCCCTGCACGGATTGTCTTGGCATCCATCACTGGGGCAGGTTTTCTGTCGGTTGGAACTTCAACAAGGGCTTCTTTCCTTGATTGTTCGATCGTGGCCACTGGCTGAGGTGTTTTGGCTGGTACCGCTGTCGTTGCTGGTTTGGATTTGCCTTTTCGCCCAATCGGTTGCGGGCACTTTGCCAGTATCTTTCGTAACGCCACAACAATGTCCGGATTGTCTGCAGCAAGGTTGCGAGTCTCTTGTGGGTCGGTCTTGTAATCATAGAGTTCGTACTCGGCGGACTCGACTGATTTACCCACTTGTCGCCACTCGACGAGGCGGTATCGTTCCGTCCGAATGGCTCGCCCGAGCTTTTTCTTCGGGTATGCATGGTATGCGTGGCCTCTTACCCGCACGTCCGGGTTTTTCAACACCGGCACAAGACTTACACCGTCTATCGGCTGCGGCACGTTTGGGGGAGGCAGGCCCGCCAATTCCGCCAGCGTTGGAAAAATGTCAACGCTTTCAGCAAGCTGTTGCGTGGATGATCCTGGTGTTGTGATGCCGGGAGCGGTGATAAGAATTGGTATACGGTTAGCCTGCTCGTAATTGGTGTGCTTGGTCCAGATACCAAGATCACCAAGATGAAAACCATGGTCGCTCCACAAAACAATGATCGTGTTATCAGCCAAGCCCGACCGGTCCAATTCATCAACTACTTTGCCAATCTGTGCATCGACGAAACTTGTGCTGGCGTAATAGCCGTGAATCAATTTACGTTTTACTTCTTCCGGGATCGATGCCGGATCTCCCTTGTCAGGCACAGGAAAGTAGTTTCGAATCTCACCTCCACGTTTGCCTGCGACCGAGGGAGCATCAGTGGGCAGTTCCTCGAATTCAGGCATTGGCAACTTGGCTGGATCGAACCGGTCCCAGTACTTCTTTGGCACGCACAGCGGCAAGTGAGGACGAGCAAACCCGGCCACGATCAAGAACGGTGTGCCATCTTTGATACGCCGCTCTTTCGCACGCCGCAATCGTTTCATCGTTTCGGCTGCAACCCGACCGTCAGCATACGCCACGTCAGCGACATCCGGAGATTCAAAGGCAGCGCCCCGCGGTAATGAGTTGACTTGATCAAGCTTCTGATTCGTGAAAAATGCTTCCTCACGAGTCAACTCGCCCCCATTCGAGCTGGCCGGATCGAGATACTCAATCACCTTATCGTGATAATGAGGCACGCTGAACGATTCTGGATCACCTTGATTTCCGTGCCCAACATGAAAAACTTTGCCGAGCGACTCTGTGTGATAACCACCGTGCTGGGCAAAATACTGTGGCAATGTGATGGCTTCGGGGAGGGCTTGTCGCAATTGACTGCCGAGTCCATAGAGACCCGTTGATGTCGAATGCGAGCCTAGCATCAACGTGAACCTCGACGGCGCGCAAACCGCTTGATTGCAATACGCCATATCAAACCGCATCCCGCGTGCGGCCAACGCGTCAATATTGGGTGTTTGAGCGATTGGGTCGCCGTAGCATCCAAGGGCTGGCTTCAAGTCATCGACAAGAATCAGCAACACATTAGGGCGGTCATCACCAAAAACGAGACTGTTCTTTGACAGCAGGATCGAAAGAAATGCTACCAATGCAAGACAACACCGAAATGTTTGCCTTTGCATTGTTTTCATATGGTCATTCTTGTGATGGCTATTTTGCTGAAAACTTGAATACCGTCTTCGACTCATACGTTTCACCCGGTTTCAGAATTGTTGATGGGAAGTTCGGTTGATTTGGGCTGTCGGGGAAGTGCTGCGTCTCGAGACAGAATCCACCACGATGAACGTACGGCTTACCAGACTTACCCTTCAGTCGACCATCGAGAAAGTTACCACAATAAAACTGAATACCTGGTTCGGTCGTATAGATTTCCATTACGCGACCAGATGAGGGTTCGTGGACTTGCGCAGCGAGCGAGAGTTCACCTTCTTTGCCGTCTTTGTTAAGAATCCAGTTGTGGTCATAACCAAGCCCAAAGACGAGTTGCTCGTTTTGCTGGTCAATATCGCGACCGATGGCTTTAGCCGTCGTAAAGTCGAACGGAGTTCCAGCAACAGCGGGCATCTCACCTGTCGGAATCAGACTCTCGTCAACCGGAGTGAACGTCTTCGCGTTGAGCATCAATTTGTGATCAAGAATTGTGCCCTGGCCCTCACCCTTCAAGTTGAAATAGGTGTGCTGAGTCACGTTTATCGGCGTTGCCTTATCGGTCGTCGCGTGGTAATCAACAACAAGTGAATTATCATCAGCCAACGTGTAGACAATTATTAATTCCAGGTTGCCTGGGTAGCCTTCCTCCTTGTCTTTAGCGAGGTACGACAGAGTTAATGATTTGCCTTCGACATATTCGTCAACGGCCCAGACAACTTTGTCGAACCCGATTGCTCCACCGTGCAAATGGTTCTCGCCGTTGTTTTGCAGGAGCGAATAGGTCTCGCCGTCCAACGTAAATTCACCCTTCGCAATACGATTACCGTAGCGGCCAACGACGGCTCCGAAGTACGGTTTATCGACAGCGTTGATATAGTCTTCCACACGGTCGTAGCCAAGTGCCACATCGGCTCGCTTCCCGTTTCGGTCGGGAACGATAATTGATGTGATAATCGCACCATAGTTGGTGACGCGAACCGTCATACCGGATTCGTTCTCCAACGTGTAGAGCTTGATCGAGTCGAAGTCCCTCACCTGCGCCGACGCAGTCGAGACCAAAAGCGTTGTGCAAGCTGCCAGCCTACAAACAAGAGCGAGTAGACTCGTAGTATGACGATTAGGTTGCATATCACTGTATCCTTTAAGAGTGCGTTTTGGGGTTATTGATTGTAAAAGGCAGACCACAGGCTGGTGTTCTGCCCTACATAGCAAAGTAGGCGTAAATGGAAATGGCACACACACAAAGCATCGCGCCAACAATTGGTGCGGGTTTCCACGGAGTTAAATCAACGGCCTGCACATCAATCTGTTCGTACGCAGTCTCACGACGGAAACCAAGCTGCGACAAGACCAGTTGTAATGTGACCAGCAGCACGAACACAGCGCCCATGTAATGAAACGGACTGCCAAACGTGCTATCCAACCAGCCACCCTTACCACCGGCAAAGAACGTACCGAGTACCATGAAGAATAATCCACTGATCAACGTTACCAACGCCGACCGCCCATCTGCCCAGCTATTGAACAGACCAACTAGAATGACAGCGGCCAGCGGTATGAAGTAGACACCGTTCAAACCTTGGAAGAAACTGAACACTCCATCACGACCGTAGAACGCGAACGGTGCGGCGATCACAGCCAGTATGGCGACGACGAAGCTGCAAATTTGTCCAGAACGTCGTACCTGGCTACCTGTCGCTGACGGATTGATGTACTGTTTGTACACGTCGAGTGAAAATAGCGTCGCCGCCGAATTCAGTACCGAGTTGAAGGTCGAGAGAATTGAGCCGGTCACGACCGCGGCAAAAAACCCAAGCAACCAATTTGGGAGTACTCGCGCGACCAACGCACCATAAGCCCGACTGGTATTCCATGACCCATCATCAGTCATTCCAACAGACTCGATCATCTGCGGGTCTTCCGCTGTAACAACTAAATAAGCCGCCGCGATTCCGGGCAGCACCAAAATCAACGGTGCTAGGATCTTGAAGAACGCTGCCAGCAAGACACCTTTTTGACCTTCAGCCAAGTTCTTGGCACCGAATGTTCGTTGAATGATTTGTTGGTTCGTCGTCCAGTAGAAAAAGTTTAGTAACAGCACGCCAGTAAATAATGTTGGCCAATGAGTTGACTCGTCCGATGTTCCCAGCGACTGAAACGCATCGGGGTCGGCAGCTTCGATCTTCTCAAACGCACCTACGAAGCCACCTTCACTACCAGCGATCAACTGCAACGAAAAGAACGTAATCATGAGACCACCAACGAGTAGTCCAGCACCGTTGAACGTATCACTGACTGCGATTGCTTTAAGCCCACCAAAAATTGCATAGGCTCCCCCGAGCGTAGCAATGAAGACCAACAACATCCAAATCATTGTCAGTTCGTCGACACCAAACTTCACATGCAGGCCCAGCATGCCATTGAGTCCATTCGCTCCTAAAAATAAAACAAACGGCAACAAGATCATCATATAAGCCACAATGAAGATTGCGGCGGTAACCGAACGCACAGAGCGTCCGTATCGCATTTCCAGGAATTGCGGAATGGTCGCGATGCCCGACTTCAGGTACCGCGGCAGAAACACCAATGCCAAAATGACAAGAGATATACCTGCGACAACTTCCCAGCACATTACCGACAACCCATCTTTGAACGAATCTCCGTTTAAGCCAACAAGTTGTTCCGTAGAAAGGTTCGTCAGTAACAGCGACCCGGCGATGAAGACGCCTGTCAAACTACGGCCCGCCAAGAAGTAGCCTTCGTCACTCTCAACATCACTGTTGCGAGTAATCCGCCACGTGAGAAACGCAACAAGGGCAGTGAAGCAAACAAATGAAGCAATTGTTAAAAACAAGGTAGCCGCCTTTGCTAATATATCGAAACTGGTAGTGAGTAAATTCGCCTGACCGATAGGCTACACGGATTTCCTTTGATAGCTATCTATTTTTCGTAACCATGGGGATGGTCGAAGTGCCACCTCCATGCGGATTCTATGATTTGTGAAATCTTTGGGTGTGCCGGTTTCCAACCAAGATCAGCCCGTGCTTTGGCACTCGCTGCAACCAGTGTCGCGACATCTCCCGGCCGCCGCCCGACAACTTCACTCGGAATGGGATGACCTGTGATTTTTCGGGCCGTATCGAGTACTTGCGTAACACTGAAACCAAGCTCATTCCCCAAATTATAAACCTGGGACTTTTGATCGATCGCGTGTAACGCCAGCCTGTGTGCCTGAGCAAGGTCTGCCACGTGAATGTAGTCACGAATACAAGTCCCATCAGGAGTCTCATAGTCATCACCAAAGACTTTTATGTCCTTGCGTTGCCCCAGTGCAACCTGAAGCACTAAGGGAATCAAATGAGTTTCCGGGGCATGATCTTCACCTCGTAAGTGCGTCGCACCTGCCGCATTGAAATAACGCAGTGCAGCAAACCTCAGCTTTCCAGTTCGATCGAGCCAGTGAAGCATCCGTTCGAGAATGTACTTGGACTCCCCGTAGGGACTTCCGGGAACAATACTTGCTTCTTCGTCAATCGGAATTGTCGCTGGATTGTCAAACAGGTTGGCTGTTGATGACAGAATGAACCTTTCGATACCGTGATTGACAACACTTTCGAGCAAGTTTAAGCCGTTGCGAACGTTGTCACCTAAGTAAAGAAATGGCGACTGCATGGACTCACCCACCAACGACTTCGCTGCGAAGTGCATGACAGCGTCGGGACGAAATTCCGTGACTGCACCGTCAATACTCTCACGGTGAGCCAAATCGCCTTCAATAAACTTCGCATCTTCGTGGATCGCCGCACGATGACCTTGCGAGAGATTGTCGAACACAGCGACCTGATTCCCGGCCTCGATTAGTTGCTCGACAGTTACGCTTCCGATGTAACCCGCGCCGCCTGTTACCAGCACCTTCATTGATCGCACTCCGATCCAGAATAATGGATGCCTGACACGTTTCGCAGCCGGTCAGCAGCTTGCTCAGGAGTCACGTCACGATGCAAAGAAACCAATACCCAGTTTCCGGTCAGTGAGTTAAATCGGCTATGTGAATGTTCAGCTGTCATGAGCATTTCTTTTGATCAGATGAGCACCGACCGCCGGGCGGCTTGTGAAAGCACTCCCTTGGACACCGGTTTCATTTTCGTACTGAGTCAAAATTCTTTCGCGTACCGCCTTTGCACGGTCCGAACGCACTAATGTGACGATACAGCCACCGAAACCACCTCCCGTCATTCGTGCCCCATAGACACCGTCCTCAAAACCTATCTCGCGAGCGATTCGGACTAATGCATCGAGTTCAGCACAACTGACTCGAAAGTCTTTCTGCAACGATTCGTGACTGGAGTACATCAGCTCACCGACTGACGCCCACTGACCGTTTGCAAAGGCTTCAGCTGCATCCAAAGTCCTCGCGATTTCGGCTACGACATGGCGTCCGCATGCCAACTCGTCATTGGTCAGCCGGGTGCGTGCCGAATCGAGGTCTCTCAACGTCACGTCCCGCCAAGACAGCAGGCCCAATTTCTCTAACGCCGACTCACATTGACGTCTTCGTTCTGCGTATTCACCGCCTATCAACTCATGCTTGACGTTGCTGTTGGTGATAAGCACCGAAACGCCTTCCTCGCGAAAAGGTACGGCTTGTATTTCCTGACTGATGCAATCCAGCAACATGAGTTCACCGGGCTTGCCGAACACGCTGGAAACCTGATCCATGATGCCGCAGGGCATGCCAGCAAAAGTATGCTCTGCATGTTGACAGAGAATCGCTTTTTCCAATGGCTCTAACTGGTGATCCGTGATGCCCTCAAGCATGGTCGCCGTCGCCACCTCCAAAGCCGCACTGCTAGACAGCCCTCCACCGCGTGGAACGTTTGAACCAATTACCGCTTCAAATGCCGGGACGTCACAGACCCCTGATACAAAACCGGCAATAACACCCTCAAGGTAACGCCCCCACCCGGAACACGTTGGCTCGAAAGACACACGGATTGGGATGTCAGTGGTTTCCTGCAGGTCGCTACTATAAAAAGTTGCGTGCTCTTGCGATGGATCAGAACATGGAGCCGCTGCGATAATCACGTAGCGTTCGATTGCCATCGGAAGAACAAAGCCATGGTTATAGTCGATGTGCTCGCCAATGAGATTTACACGGCCAGGAGCCGCGGCAACGACTGCCGGCACGTGACCAAATCGTGATCGAAATTCAGTTTCTACGCGCTGATGCAACTCTTTAAATTGCTCGGCAGCGGACAACGAAGTTGGATGGGATAGATATGTCAACGAACCGCCACTCGCCTAAAAAACTGACACTACACATTTAAACCACAACAAGAACCATGATCCACAGTTCCGACCAGCCGTCAATGAGACAGGCCGTCCCGTAATTGAGCTATATTATCACATGTATTGGTAGCAAATCGGTTTATCAGACTACTTGAGATCGACCACACCATGCTTCTCGACAAAGCCTGCTATGGCTTGGCTTGCTTGCGAAACGTTCCGATCGTCATACCTGTCACTCGCTTAAAAACCACATGCAAATATTCAGGATGCTCAAATCCGCACAACGCGGCAATTTGTTCGGCGGAGAGGTCCGTGGAAATCAGCAACTCTCGCACACGCTTGACCTGAACAAATCGAATCTCTGCTTGTGGCGTGCGGCCAAGATACTTTCTCACCTGTCGTTCAAGCGTACTGCGAGAAACTGAATTATTACGAACGACCTCATCGACAGTCAGGCCGCGGCATGCATGTTCACGAATATACCGTAACGCTGCTGCAATATCACGATCATCAATCGCTACCACATCAGTCGATTGACGCGTCGCTACACCAAGCGGCTCAACCAATTGAACTTCGGACAGAGGCGACTCCCCGTCCATCAGCCCTGCCAGCACTTCTGCCGCGCGGAATCCAACACCCTGGGCGTTAGGAATCACACTCGTGAGTGGCGGTGAACAAATACGGCAAAGCAGTTCGTCGTTGTCGACTCCCATGACTACAACCTGCTCGGGAACAGCAAGATCAAGTTCAGAGCAAGCGTCAATAACTTGTTGACCACGAATATCATTGCAGGCCATGACCGCAAAAGGAGGCGTCAACGAACGCAGCCAATCTGTGATGCACTGCTGCTCGTCTTCCCAGTTTCGTGCCGCCCGACCTTGCCAAGCAGAATTATATATTGAACACTCGCCTGATGATTTCCCGTCAACCATTCCGACAAATGCTTCTTCACGACGATTCGACCACGCTTCACCCTTGTATCCACAGAAACCAAAACGCTCGAACCCTCGTTCCAGTAAATGCTCCGCACCCATTCGTCCAATTGCTGCGTCATCCGAACGAACTTGAGAAAACTCAACATCTCCTTTTCGATCCGTCAACTCAACAAACGGCACGCCGGTGTTCGAGATAGCATCAAGCAACCGAGGCGTCGTTGCACGGGAGATAATTCCGTCACCCTGCCAATTGTTTAGCCACGCTGGTGGCTGTTTGAACAGGTCTCGTTGCTCTAAAAACACTGACCAGCGATCGTGCACTCGCATGTACCGCACGACCCCCGCAAGGAGATCACGGCCGTAAATGCTCGAGGTCTCAATGATCAATGCCACGTGCCGTTTCATATCGACAGTCTAATCGATGGTGGACCAATTAATCATGCATGTAGGCTGTCGACCGAATCAAACGGTCTTACAACTCTTTGCCGAAGATGCACAAACACCAGAACGTTGGCCCCATGAAAAGCATGAACGCATGCTAAGAACTTCCAGTATTGCCTGGTTAAAAAAACCTATGAAAGTCTCTCGACGACCAGCCGGAATTCTATCCAGCATATGTCCATCCCTCGTCACGCTTCGACACAACGTGGCAGCGCGTCGCCACTCGCCAGAGTGCTTTCGGAATCGGTGTTGGATCAAAACGATAGAGATCCGGAAAGTTTTCCCGCAAGGCACGCGTTGCCTTGATGGCGTTATAGTGCGGAATTCGGGCGTCCATGTGATGTGCGACGTGCGTGCTACCAATATGATGATGCATAAAATTGAGAATGGATCCATACGGCCGGTCAACCGTCATGAAGGCTCCCTTTACCCACGTCCACTCCTCATCGTCGAAGTGTGGAACATCAACGTCAGTGTGCTGAAGCCAGGTATACAAAACCAGCCAGAAGTTCACCACCAAGTACGGGCCAACGTAGATTGCGAGCACCGGAAAAAAGCCTGAAGAATATGTCCACCAGCCAAGCAGGCCGAGCATGACAAGAACGCCGACATCGGACAGCCAGACTTTGCGAGTCCATCCTCCGGGAAAGAGTGCCGCAGAGAAGGGCCACGCCGGCCAGAAGTGATTCGTGGTGCCTCGGACCGGACCACCCGTCGCGCCGGTCAACAGATAGAGGGGCCATCCAATCAAAGAGTTGGCCGTGATCAAAACGATGGCAAACGCTTCTTCACCGATTGTTTCCTGCCACCATAGACGGGCTGCACCGCTGGGTGTTGTGTCACACCTTGGCACATGCGTTTCGCCAATATCGAGGTGATTGGTGCGAGCGTGGTGTAGCGAGTGGCTGCGTTGCCATGAAAAATACGGCACGAGCAAGATGCTGTGCAGACAATAACCGATCATATCCTGTAGCCCGTTGTGTTTTGTAAACGCCCGATGACCACATTCGTGTGCGACAACCCAGCAACCCGTGCCGGCTGTTCCGGCCACGATGGCGTAACCAATCCACGCAGGCAGCCAAGACCAGGTGAATGGGATGAACAAATATGCAAGAACTCCGCTGCAGATCGTCATCGTCAGGGATACAAACAAATAGAGTGACGACTTGAACAGATTGCGATCAAAACACTCTGCAGGGATGGCAGCGAGCACTTCGGCTTTTGTCGGATACCGTTTTTGCGATGCCGTACCAGCGGGTTCGTCGTTGTCAGTGCCTGCCACCGGCAGGGAATCTTCTAAAACACAGATACTCGACACGACAATCCTCTAAACGTGAGAAAGATCAAATGAAAAAGTCGACCTCTGGCACACTTGTACCTTCTGGTGCTGAAGAATAGCCGAAATGCGACGGCAGACCAACGAACAGATTTTTCGGCCTCAAAAAACCGTGATGAACAAACAGCAACCGGCAGACGGCCCATCGAAAGTAATTTCGCGTGACTGTTGCGGCCGAAGCGTTAAAACCCAAGAAGGCCGCTTGAGCCACGAGCAAAGCATGCCTCAAGGAGGCGAAGAGCAAACGGACCAACAATGCCGAAGCCGAATACTTTGTTCAGTTCAGTTGTTCGTAAGATGATGTGCGTTGCAATCCGATGCACTCTAGGCCCCCGACACGCTATTACTTTTGGTGGGCATTTCCGCCACGCGCCCTTCCGCGAACGAGTGGAAAATTAAAGTCTGGCGACTCAGAAGCAGTCCGTGCACTTCTAATCTGTGCATCCATTTTTGCCACGACGTCTGGATGCTGGTCAGCAACATTAACTGTTTCACCAGGGTCTGCTGAAAGATCGAAGAGTTCCAAAGGTGAGTCCGGGTTGACTGCAACGTTGTACCGGACTGCTTTCCAATTGCCCTGCCGCATTGCAACACGCCCTTTCTTTTCATGGAACTCCCAGTAGAGATAGTCGTGCTCCTCCTGACCCTGCTTACCGAGAAGTGTCGGCACAAATGAAACGCCATCAACGGTTCCGGAAACCGGCTGACCGGCCAGCTCAGCAACCGTTGGCAAGACATCCCAGAATGCTGAAAGATGGTCAGTTTGTGTTCCGGCTGGAATGTGCCCTGGCCACGTTGCAATCATCGGCACGTGAATCCCGCCTTCGTAGAGGTCGCGTTTGAACCCGCGTTGGGAACCGTTGGAGTTGAAGTAGACCGGATCGTGTCCACCCTCCTGATGTGGACCATTGTCGGAAGTAAACATGACTAGTGTGTTGTTGGTGATCCCCAACTCTTCGAGCGTGGCGACGAGCTCACCGACGTCGTCGTCCATTACCTCGACCATGGCAGCAAAAGCGGCGTGTGCCTCAGGCTGCGATCCGTAGGCAAACTTACGATAATTCGGACCGGAGTCGGTTCCTTCGTAAGAACGTTCTGGCAGGAATTTGCCGCGATACTTCGCCATCTTTTTTTCCGGTGCGAACATTTCGGCGTGCGGCTGAACCAGAGCGTAAAAACAGAAAAAGGGTTGATCTTTGTTGGCTTTAATGAACGCAATCGCCTGATCCTGAATCAGGTCAGGGGCATACTCCTGTGTCTCCGTGCCGAAGTTGCCCCACAGCATCTCGCGATGGTTATCGTTCCAAAGAAAGTAGGGATAATAATGGTGCGATTGCCGCTGGCAGTTGTAGCCATAGAAGCGATCGAACCCCATCTTGAGTGGCTCACTGACACTGCCCGGCGCACCGAGGCCCCACTTGCCGAACAAGCCTGTTGTGTAGCCCGCTTTACGGAACATGTGCGCCATGGTGACGGTATCGGCCGGCATTGGTTGCTGCCCTTCCGGCATCAATTCGGAATTCCCACGCACCACCGCATGACCGATGTGTTTACCCGTTAGGAGCGCGCAACGCGACGGAGCGCACACGGTACTTCCAGAATAGTGCTGCGTGAATTTCATGCCTTGCGTGGCCAGGGCATCGATGTTCGGTGTCTGAAAATGCGTCTGACCGTAACAACTCAAATCACCATAACCGAGGTCGTCTGCCAAGATGTAGATCACGTTGGGTGGAGTATCCGCACGTACACCACCAATCAGTCCCATCGCTATCAACATCGCTATGAGTATTTTTTTCATTGGGCCCTCTCTCATATCGTAGATAAGTCCAAACCGATCTCGACTCAAGAAATAACGCAGTCAATTTGAGTGACTCCAACACAATGTATCAACAATCCACATCAACATACGTGGCAATCGATCAATCACGGAGAATCTCAGCACGAGCGGATCACCGACGGCCTTGCACATGCCCCGCGGCAGCAGCCTGAACGCTTCGCGTACTCGTGCATGAAATTCAACACGTTGTGATCTGTATGCCCTTTACACAACCCTGCACACACTGAGGTTTTCAAGGTTACAACTTGAATGGACACACTTTCACATCTGACGCAGGATGCATGTCATGGACCGTACTGACATTCTTCTGGCGTATCCTTGCGGACAAAACAGCTCGTCTTTGCATGGTCGATTCTAAAGCAGAAGCTCGAAAAGTAGATCATCGCCGATGTCGCGCAATCCGTAATGTGATCAGCACAATTCAGAAATGAGCCGGTTCGTGTAATTGCCGCAACTCGTCAGCTGGAAGCTTCTGAACTTCTCGATCATAGGTCATCAATCCGTTGACCTCACCCTCTACATCGGTCGTCTGCGTATACACACCTGCCGCCACACCTCGGCGTCTGAGTTTCATGAGTTCGTCAAACGATCGCTGATATCGCTGCCGGTATTCGTCTTTGGTAGCCGGTAAATCTCCATATCCCCAATTCCGCATTTCTGAATTCCATTGGTGACCGGGGACGACAAGGCCATGGCCACCAAACTCACCCACTACCTTCACGTAGTCATTAAATCTTTGGTCCTCGAACGGAAACATCGGTTCAGGATAATTATGGCGATCCACAACATCGCCGACAGGAAAGAAGTTCCCACCGCTGGCAATGTTGACCAAACGCGTAACATCAAGATTTTCCATTAACTGACCAACTCGAATGGTCTCGTGCTGCCCCCATCGTTCATTGAAGGGCACCCACATCACGATTGATGGATGATTCCGAAGACTTCCTACCATCGACTTCAATTCTTCGACGAACTGCTCGTGGCGATCTGCAGGCCATTCGTCCTCCACTGGATGTGGAGCAAGCTTGCTCCAAAATGGCCTTCCGCCAGTGCTCGGCATATCCTGCCAAACCATCATCCCAATTCGATCACAATGAGCATAGTAACGCCGCGGCTCAACCTTGATGTGCTTTCGGATCATGTTGAAACCGGACTTTTTCAAATAGTCGACGTCAAAACGCATCGCTGCATCACTAGGTGGCGTCAACAAGCCGTCTGGCCACCACCCTTGATCCAATGTGCCGTAATGGAACACCACTTTGCCATTCAACGTCATGCGAACCTGTCCACCAGGTCCGCGAACAGTTCCTATCTCACGCATGGCTGCATACGACTCGACGCGATCGATCAGTTCTTCGCCATCGAATAACTCCAAAGTGATGTCATAGAGACTCGGGCTTCGAGGCGACCAGAGCTTCGCGCTGGGTATCCGCACACTCAAAGCGGCATCAGCAACACCAACCACACGGTCACCATCGCGGACAGTGATTACAATACGCTCTGACTTCAACGGCTCGCCCTCAAGAGTCGGCAGCACACGCAGCGTTCCTTCAGCTATTCTGGGCTTCATTTTGACCATGCGAAAATGTCGCTCGGGTACATCCTCTAACCATACGGTCTGCCAAATCCCTGACACGCGGGTGTAATAAATCCCTTTGGGCTGCAGTGATTGTTTCCCGAGGGTCTGCGATGGTGCGGTCTGGTCAATCACACTGACAACCAAGTCGTTATTACCGGGACGTAACGCATCCGTGATGTCAAACTTAAATGGATCACTACTCCCTTTGTGTGACCCGATTTTTTTCCCATTGAGATAGACGGTGCATTCATAATCGACCGCCTCGAAATGTAAATGAGTGCGACACGCGCCGCGAGTCTGGTGTCGGAACATACGTCTGTACCACAACATCTCATCGGGCGAGAGCAGCCGCTGCACTCCACTGAGCGCCGATTCGACGGGAAAGGGCACAAGAATATCCCCCTGATAGTCTTGAGGAGTTTCCCCAGTCTTGGAAATCGCATACTGCCATAAGCCGTTCAGGTTCTCCCAGTTCTTATCACGCCGAAATTGAGGGCGTGGATACTCCTGCCACGCATTCTGCGGAGTTACCTCTTTACCCCACCGAGTCACCATCGCCTCCGGGGACACGTTCCATTCACCACTGGCAACAGATCCAAGAGCAAAAAAAATCAAGCAGAAACACAACCGCATGGTCTTCTACCTTTTTCAAAAATTAAAAACCTGCCCAGCAAATTTGCTGGCAAGGACAGGACGGCCAACGGCACTTTCGCGAGGCTCTCACAAATCAGGCACCGCCAAACAGTCGGTTGCCGTTCCCTCGCGAGGTTCGGCCGCGTGCCCAACAGCAGCATGTCATTGATCAATTCTTAGATGACGACCATTACTATTTGATGCCTTTTCAGCGGCATCCGTCAAGAATAGTCATCAGACGAGGACTCTTTTTCCAAAACCATGTCCACACTTTTATATCTCGTGCATGATATACGGTATGGACCGTACCGACATTCTTAGAGCATTGATGCCCGAACGGACAAAACAGATCGCCCTTGCGTGGTCGATTCTGCGTCAGTCCCACCTGTCTGAAGACGCGTACCAAGACATGCTGGCACGAGTATTCGAAAACGACAGCATCTTTGAGGGACCTCAACATGTGCGTGACTGGTCGTGGAAAGTACTTCGCAACCGATGTTATGAGTTCATTCGTCAACAGAAATACAAAGCCGCGTTGCTTGACGAATCGATCCTGGAGCTTGTCGACGCCGAGCTTGAGCAACGCGACACCGCTGACATGCCGGCACGAGTCGACGCACTCCATAATTGCATTGAGGAATTGAGCGAAAAATCTCGTCAAATAATCAGGCTGCGTTACTTTGATGGATTGGCAGGAACTCAGGTGGCGGAGAAACTCGGCCGTAAGCCCGAGACTGTATACAAATCTCTGCAGCGAATTTATGTCACACTTGCGCAATGCATTGAAAGAAAGATGACAGCGGTCGACATGGGAGATACCATCTCATGAAGCATGAAGAATTCCTGCATCTGACCACTCTTTACTTGGAAGACGCAATTGATGCTGCCGATTTAGAGTTACTCAATCGTGAACTCGCACACTCACCTGATCGCGTGCAGCAATTCAATGATCTGCGACTTGTGACGGGACTTATCAAAGAACATGGATGTCCAGTCGAATCGGCAACTCACGCTGATCTTCCAACGAACAATCTCATGGGATCTCTAACCAGGGATTCTCTCGTGGCAGGCTCCGCACAAACTACAACGCGACAATTTCGACCGTCACAACTTGGACTTGCAGTCGCAGGGACGGTCCTGGCTACAGCTGCTTCACTCTTCATTTTCCTGCCTCTTCCTGACACCCAAACACAACGGAACAATGAATCTCCAGCAATTGCCAGACTTGCGTATACATCCCATGCGAAATGGGGAATCAAAGAACGATCGCAGGGAGATCGGTTCGACGAAGGCAAAGTACACTTGGAGACCGGCCTTGCACGGTTGGACTTTTGCAATGGTGCCACAGTCACGCTTCAGGGGCCTGCTGAATTTGAAATTGTGTCACCCGACAGAACAGTCCTAACGAGTGGAATCCTTACAGCCTCCGTGCCAGACTCTGCGGTTGGTTTCAAAGTACTCACACCAGCGATGGATGTGGTTGATCTCGGAACTGCTTTTGGTGTCTCGGTGGGCGGAGACGGTGAAACCGACGTCTGCGTCTTCGAAGGAGAAGTTGAGGTCAGTCGTACTGACAGCAAGAACACACCACAACTTGTTCGCGAGGGTAGTGCCGTACGTTCCAGCCCAAAAGCCGAATCTATCGATTCGGTGGCGTATGCAACCATGCGCTACGAAAAGGCGTGGCCAGTCACATCTGGAGTATTGCAGGCAACCGGCCTCATGCAATTCGTCTCTCCCGGCCCCGACTTTGTACCGGGTAGAATTGAAGACAGTGACCGCATCTTGGTGTTCCGTGAGTGCTCCCGCGTCATTCTGAAATCAGACCTCGAAGTCGATGTGACTGAACCTGGACAGTACGTCCGCGTTGGCCGACGGAACAAACAGTCGATTGATGCCGGACAGGTCATTGGGAGCTATTTATTGCAACTTAATCCGATCGGCGAGTTCTTCCGGAACGAAACTGACGGTGCGAGAGTCATCGGACAGATTACATTCAATCGGCCGATTCTCGGATTGATCGGTGGTACGGCCCAACTCATCAGCACCGACGAACTGCTTGGTCATCCACGAGGAAATTACGGAAACACCAGGCGAGGCATTGAGCCAGCCCGTCCGGACGACCTTCCTGATTCAGGTCGCGACAATGTGACTCTCAGCAATGACCGCCGTACACTGTCACTTGATTTATCAGCGAGTTCAGCTGTTGATCAAATCAGAGTTATCGTTTTAGAACAGCCACAAATTGCTACTACACGCCAACTCGACTTGAACAAAGATTCCCGTTACGAAAAAACACTTTCAGACTTGTAATCATGTCAACAACTCAAATATCGACTGTCTGTCGCATCTTGTTATTGGGGCTCATCGTCGCAACAACACATGCACATGCTGAGAACTCGAGCGACGCCTCCGCACGAATCGACGAGATCATTACCATTGATCTGGAAAAACATAAACTCCATCCGAACCCACCCGCTAACGACATCCAATTTGTCCGCCGCGTATACCTGGACGTGATCGGCCGTATTCCGACGAGCGAGGAACTCCAACGCTTTTTTGCAGAGACCAGTGGAGACCGACGTGCGAAGTTAATTGATACATTGCTTAATTCTCCTGGGCACGAGTCGCACATGTTCAACTGGCTGGGAGACATGCTTCGTGTGAAAGATGACTATTATCGAATTGGAAAGACCTACACCTTCCACACATGGCTCAAGTCTCAGCTTCGGGAGAATCGACCATGGGATGAAATTGTCTACGACATGCTCACTGCGGAAGGTCGTCTTGGAGAGAATGGTGCTACCGCATACCTATTACGCGATGCCAGCATGCCGCTCGACAGCCTGTCCAACACGCTCACCACATTCCTCGGGGCCAATGTTGCCTGCGCCCAATGCCACGACCATCCATTCGCCGAATGGACTCAGCGAGACTTCTACGAAATGGCTTCCTTCTTTGGCTCAATTGACTTTGAACGCGTCGACACTCGAAAGCCAGCGATAACACTGCGCGACGACCGTTTCTCGAAAGCGAATCTTGTGACGTTGCTTCAGCCGAACATGGAACGCGTTGTCTTCGACAATACTCGTGCGACCGTGTTCCCTGAGGACTATGCATATGACGATGCCAAGCCCGGCGAGAAGGTCGTTCCGAAGTTTATTACGTGGGAAGGTGTAAAAAGAGCCAATGTAACGACCAACGACCCTCGCCATATGCGTACCCTCTTCGCATTCTGGGTGACATCACCCAAGAATCCTCGGTTCGCCGAAGCAATTGCAAATCGCATCTGGAAGAAGTTCTTTGGCATCGCTGTGATGGAACCGGTAACAAACCTCGATAATCTTGAAGAGGCTACAAACCCACAACTGTTGGAATTTCTTGGCCAACTCATGCGAGATGTCGACTTCGATCTTCGTAAATTTCAGCAAGTTGTACTGAACACAAAGACATACCAACAGCAGGCCAGCATGACGCCACCTGAGGGCGAGGACTTTCGATTTCCTGGCCCACTCCTGCGTCGAATGACAGCTGAGCAGACGTGGGACTCTATTGTTCTCCTCTTAAGAGGACCAGAGATCGACCAGATTAAAACAGACCATGCTCCAAGCATTGAACGCCTGGTTTTTCCATTTGAATTTGAGAATGACAAAAAGAAAATCGCAAAGGACCGGGAGAAAATCTTTGCCTTCGCAAAAACATTGCTGACTGAGCAACAAAGTACAAAAGACTCCAACAGCGATGGTGGACGCGGTCTCTTCATGAGTTCTACAAAAGGACGAAAAACCAAACTACGTGGTGAAGATTCATGGCTGAGGGCTTCGGAATTACCACAACCAATGCCACCCACACACTTTCTGCAGATCGCAGGTCAGTCAACTCGTGCAATTGCTGATGACGGATCAACTGAAGGTGGCATCACAGAATCATTGGCAATGATGAATGGTGAAGTCACAAAAAGCCTGATGAGCAAAGTGTCAGACACAGAGACAACTCAAAAAGAGACAACCAGGAACAAGGCCGCCAAAAAAGAAAACAGAGCAAAACGAAAAAACATGCAGTCCAAGCAGACTGGTAGTACACAATCAACTCAGCCCAAAGGCACGCAGGCCATGCAGATCACCGCGATCTATCACGCAATGCTTTCACGTCCTCCACGTGAACAAGACATGAAGCAGTGCCTCGCCGCACTTGATCAAGGGCTCGATTACGGTGACGTCGTCTGGGCCCTTTTGAACTCGCGTGAGTTCATGTTCATCCAATAATTTTTACTCCACCGTCATTCACCAACGAATTGCTTAACGATCAAATCCACTATGAAGCAACT
>CAJQGO010000014.1 GCA_905477565.1 uncultured Planctomycetota bacterium | reverse complement strand
GCCGTTAGGTCATTGACTACCTCACTGGGCCCGGTTACCCAACTACCAATTCCTCGCCGAATGGCATACGACCGTGGGTCATATCGACCGTTATTGGGCCCTCTGCCTGAAGTAACAAAGTCAAATGGCGATGGGGCGTAGTAGGCATTTGGTGATGGCAAAGGTGACGAGGGATTTCCGAAATCAAAGAAGGCAATATTTCGACGATACTGATTGATCGTATCGTCATCCAACTGATCATAGAGTGGAAATTGGTCAACGTTCTGTGTCGAATTCGCATAGGAGAACTCGGCTTCAAAGATAACTTTATGGGCTAGTCCGTGAAGGTTCCAAAGACGACTCTCAACTGAATTATCTGCAGTCCACAGTGGCAAGCTCGATCTCACCCCGACCTGACCGTAGGCGCGATCAATACTGCTCCCTTCAATATTGTTAGTAGGATCTCCGATATCCTGCCCCCAGTGCCCAAGCTCACCAAGCGCGTACGGCACGAGTTTGACAGGCCCCGCCTGAAACGGCAGATCGATTTCCTGACGTGAGACAAGGCGTTCACCAATCGCCTGATTTTCATACGGAAGAAGTGTCCAGAACTGATATCCCTGCCCCGGCTGTCCGGCAGCGGGACCAGTCGGGGCCGCAGGCCTTGCCTGGCGGACATATGCAATACTCGAATGCTCGTACCATGAGAGCGCATCACGCAAAAGCGGCTGAGCAATCCAGTGATGATCAAGCCTCGGCCACCATTCACTTTGTGTAAGAAATGGATCAACTCGTAGACTCGTTAGCAGTCGCCACTGACGATTATCGATAGGCCGCCGCAGATCAAGCCATGTGCGTTGCTCATACCCCTCTTCCCACTCTGATTCATAGTATTCCTCAAGGAAATTGAAATCGCTGATCCAACCTGCTGCTCCACGTGCCTGCCAGCCTGCAATCAGGTCCTGACGGTGCCTCCAGAAGGCCCGGCCCCTGAACGTGTGGTCCGGGAAGCCAGGATACGTGAAGTCCCTTCGATTTAGGCCAAGATTGTCAATCCCGCGATCAACAACAAACCATGCATCAGCAATGCCGTTGGCAGGTGTTCCAAGACCTAGGAACTGAGGTCGATTGTAAAGAAGCGACGTACCAAAACCCGGCCCCCGCAGACTGAGATAATCGATATTAAAATCCCAGTCGACACCCGCTGGAGCATTTTGCCAACCGAGCACCTGAAACGCATCCCAACTCGTTAAAACTTGCGTACCAAGAATCTGATCATTCTTGATTTTCAAGTCATTAATATAGAACGTTGGCTTCGTCGCATTGGTGGCGAGTACGGGCCACCATAAGATTGGAACACCACCAAGCGTTACGGTATTCCCTCGGCTCGATATAAATTGTTGATGCTCCACTGCTGGCTCACCCGTGAGCGGGTCAATCATGGGCATGCCGAACGGACCGGGAAGAGGGACCTGCTCATCAGTAAACGTCAGTTCCCGAGACCGAAACTCCCATGTTGGTATCCCCATACGACTTGTTGTAAGACCGCTTTGTTGTGCAACGAAACGGCTGCGATCAACTTGGCGAAGTACATCGGCTCGCAAGCGAATAAGGCCCGCGTAACTATCAACGGGAGTAAGAACAGAAGCGCCTGTAATGACACCGCTCGATCGAGGCACGTCATAAAACATGCTGACCGCTTCGATCACACGCTGCCCCTGCCGAAAAACAACATTGCCTTCCATGTACAGTTCCAACGGCGTATCTGCTGTTTGTGATGCATCTCCTCCAAGATCTGGCTGTGCCTGCCCGCGAGTCCATATCACCATCCGATCAGCAGAGATATCGAGCGGTCCTGCAGGGTCAACACCGTCTATGACGAGATTGATGCCTGATGTAATCACAGCGACCCACTCTGGCCCCGACGGACTTGGGAACCACTGCACTGCAAGGGGCATGCTCGACCGTGGAAAAGCACGAAGCCTCCGGCCCGCAACAATCGGTTGGTTGGATGGAATAATGGCACCGCCATTGGCTTCACCAAACTCGGCAAATTGTGCCGGCTCAACTCCTGATTCGATTTCCTCTTCTGCAGAAGCAAGTTCGACAGATGATGGTGGTATCGTTGAAGCATGTGCTGGTGCCTCATAGATAGCTGGCTTAATTCCCGGCGACACAACACTTTTAAATTCAAGCTTGGGGTCGCGAATGATTCCGAATCGGCCGGACCAGCGGTCGCTATGAATGGTAGCAGCTTGTGCACTATCAGGCTCAGAGGAAAGACTTGTCTGAACCACAACATTTCCTGCCATCCGAACAAGAACTGTACGAACAGGTGGGCTTGCAACACCGTCACTTGTTTCCTCGTGTTGAGGCTGCTGCTCTATCCAGATAACAGCCTCACGAGATTCGACGGCAGTGAGGCCTTGGTAAATTTCTACTCCACCGGTGAGATGCCAGACATCATAGGAGCCCTCCGTCCAACGAGATGCCTGAGTAGCAACAACACGAAGAAGCTCCTGAGGATTTGTTGCCGGCACCTCGATTTGACCGGCCTCAGCAATAGCTGCAACTAACCCACGAGCAGGTAAACTCGCAAGCACACCAGCCGTATCAGTAGCTGCAGGTGGCTGTGCATCAGCCGCACTCAAACACGCACCTGTGCTTACAAAAACCAAAAGCCAGACGATCACCGCACTACCCAGCCACGAGGCGACGGGGAGTTGTTGAATTGCCGATAGAAATATCCTCTTCGCTCCAGGTGGTCCTGGACCAAAGTGATAATCTCCGGAATGTTCGCTATGAAAAAGGCTTTGAGGCACGCGCACCCGCTGAACCCATGCCACGAGGGCACGGCTAATTGGGAAAATGAAAATAGGAGCGGGACTATAAGGATGAGCCAAAATTCCGGTCAAGGTGTCGCAAATTTGGAGAAAATCTGGAGGATTGAGCGAACCGACCGGGTAAACTAGGCGATTCAGTCTCATTCAGAGCGAAGCCGGAATGCCTTTTTCACCTTCAAAATTAACCAGTCTTCCCAGTGGGCTATCTCGCTCACTTGTCAGGCATCGGCTGATTTTCATGCTTCTTGGCGTTGCAATTGGTCTGATATCAGTTGAGCGATCCAGACATTTGGAATACTCCCAGTCAATTGATGCAATGTTTGACCGAAGTGATTCAGCACTTCCTCCATTCCGTCGACTTGGCAGAACATTTGGTGCAAGTTCTGTCGTACTGGCCGTCTATGATGAGCCCGATTTATTTCAACCAACAGGATTTTCTCGCCTCGATGAACTCACAAAACGGTTGTCTCGAATCTCTGATGTGAGTACCACAACAAGTTTGGCAACTACGCCACTCGGGGCCAGCATCATCCACACTGATACAAACCCAACTGCTGAAAACCTTGTAAAGCTTATGGAAGGATACGCGGTTGGCACAGATCGAAAAACTGCAGCTGTTATATGTGTTCTTAGTGAAAAACAAGAAGAACCAGACATTCAGCAAGGACGAACAGGAAAAACAATTGATGCTATCAGAACAATCGTAGAGGAGTATCCAGGCGGAACGATTGCCGGTGAGCCCGTGATGCTTCGAGATGGCTTTGCAATGCTTCGTCGTGATGGAAATGTTCTTGGTGTCACAGCAGGTATACTTGCTTCTGTTGTCCTACTGATCCTGTTCCAAAGTGTTCGATGGCTCTTTGCGCCACTTGCTGTAGTTCTTCTTGCCCTATGGTCTACCCGTGGCCTACTTGCGGTGGTTGGGCAGAAACTCACCATGGTATCCACGATGCTT
>CAJQGO010000013.1 GCA_905477565.1 uncultured Planctomycetota bacterium | reverse complement strand
ATTGGCCGGCTTGTTCATAAAATTGAAAAACTGCAGGTACTTGGCGACCGCGTCCCTGGTGTGGAATTCATGTCCAGTGAGGTATTCAGCGGGGACCATGGCCTCGCCGTGATTGAACATGCCCCCTTTGGCGTCATTGGTGCGATCACTCCGGTAACGCATTCCCTTCCAACGATTGCCTGCAATGCAATCAACATGCTTGCGTCAGGAAATACCGTGGTCGTCAACCCTCATCCAAGTGGTAGAGGCATAGCCATTGAGGGTGTCCGGCGATTTAATCAGGCAATCCAACGAGACCTTGGTGTCGACAATCTTATTAGCCTGGTTGCTGAGCCAACACTCGAAACTGCCGGAGAACTATTTAATCACCGTGGTGTCAAGCTCATTTGCGTGACTGGTGGTCCAGCCGTCGCTCGAGCAGCTCTTCAGTCCAGCAAACGGGCAATCGTCGCAGGGCCCGGAAACCCTCCAGTCGTTGTTGATGAAACTGCCGATCTCGACAACGCTGCCCAATCGATCATTGCAGGCGCTGCCTATGACAACAACCTGCTATGCATTGGAGAAAAGCAGGTCTTTGTCGTTGATAGCGTGTTCGATGCATTGATGGCCGCGATGGAACGAGCAGGTGCCCTGCAGCTCTCTGGTCAGCAGATAGACCGCCTCACAGAAAAAGCAATCGTGATGGTGGGTGAGGGCGAGCATCGCCATCCTGCTCCTGCAAAGGAACTCCTCGGGAAAGATGCATCACTGTTAGCCGAGGCCGCCGGTGCTTCCGGCCGCGAGGGCCTTGAACTGGTATTCGGTGAAACAGATATTTCAAACCCTTTTGTGCCTGTCGAGCAAATGATGCCCTTCGTTCCTTTTGTACGGTGTGCTAATGCTGATGAAGCCATTCAGCGAGCCTTTGAGAGCGAGCACGGGTTCAGGCACACAGCAGTTATACATTCTCATAACGTTCGAAATATGACCCGCATGGGCCGGCTCCTCGACACAACGCTCTTCGTAAAAAATGGTCCCAGTGTTGCTGGATTGGGTCTCGGTGGAGAGGGCTATCTCTCGTTTTCAATTGCTACACCAACTGGCGAGGGCGTGACGACCCCACTCACCTTTACACGACAGCGTCGGTGCACACTGGTAGATGACCTTCGAGTCCTCGGCAGCCCCCAATAACAAAAAACTGAACCTCATTTTTACTATTTCACAAATACCTTATTTCCAACAAACAAGAACCTTTTTCATGCAAGTCGCACGAGTCATCGGAACAGTCACCAGCAGCTTCAAACACGACTCACTCGTGGGAGCCAAGCTGCTTCTTGTTCAGCCGCTTCTTGCTGACGGCGAAGGCTTTGACGGTGACCCGCAAGTGGCCATAGACACAGTCTCCGCTGGAATTCATGACCGTGTTGTCATTACAAGCGACGGTCGTTTGATGCGAGACGTTCTCAATAGCAAACGGACTCCGGCTCGCTGGAGCACCATTGCTCTCGTTGACTAGCCCTTTTTAGATTGAACACAACACCATGCCCACTCAGCCTCCTGTTTCCTCGAATGACATCGCCCACCTCGTGACCGAGGTACTGAGGCGAATTCATGCCGAAACAGATGGGTCAAAGACTCAATCCGCAGGACTGACACCACCAGAGACGACGGCGACGGTCCCCGATCGGGTAATCGCTGCAGAGACAATCATCAAGCTTGCCCCGGGAACGAGGGTTGCATATGTCAAACACAAAGCCGTCATCACCCCTTCAGCTCGGGATCTTGCTCGAGATCGTGGGATCACGTTGGTTCCTGCAAAAGCGAACACGTCCCAACCAACGGAGTCACAGCTGTTTATTGCTCAGGCAGAATGTTCGACCGACGTGTCGAGTGTTGCAGCAACAATTCGTCGTGCGGTATCAACAATCCAACAACTTCCTTCCGCCGGCCTTGCAACAACTCTTGAGTCTTTCGCTGACCATGCTGGCCGTGATGCAGCCCGCTGCATTTTACTCACTGAAAATGCCGCCGTGGCCTGTGTGGCAGCCAATCGCTTTCACGCAATCCGAGCTATTGTTGGTTCAGATACCACGACAGTGGCCGACTCCATCACACGGTGCGCTGCAAACCTAGTAATCCTCAACCCGAGTCAATTTTCGTTAGCCAGCATGGCCCAGATCGCCAAGGAACTGACAACGCGAATGGGGAATCCACCGAAAATCCTTGCTGCCGCCCATGCCAATACAAGTCATGGCGACTGTAGCTGTCAGAATCCATAACACATTTTCACCACAGAAATAAAACACTATGAGAATCGGTAGAACCATAGGAAGTATCACGCTCACGGAGGCCCATCCGACTATGCGAGGGGGACTCTTGCGACTTGTCGTACCTCTCCGTGAAGAGGACCTCGATAACGAAGATGGTCCATCTCCAGCAATTGTCGCCTGGGACGAACTCGCAGCCGGAATGGGCCAACTCGTCGCATTCAGCGAGGGGGGCGAAGCCGCACAACCGTTTCAACCCGAAGGCAAGCCCGTCGACGCGTACATTTCAGCCCTGATTGATCAGATTGACCGTCCCAACCGAACCGAATCCTGAAAACAGAATAATCACCGAACCGACCCCAACCCAAAACATGGGGAAGACTTGAGTAATGATGGCAATGCATCACCCTTCCCTGACCCGCACACTTTATTCAAGAAATCAATTACAGCACGATAACGCGTGAACTTACGAGGAGTAATAGATGGCAATCACCACAACAGACAGATCTCTTGCAAGCCTAAAGGAAGAAATCTGTGACATTGGTCGCCGTATATACAACAAAGGTTTTGCAGCAGGGAACGATGGAAATATTTCGTTTCGGCTCAATGACAAAGAAGTCTTATGTACACCGACACAAATTTCGAAGGGCTTCATGAAGCCCTCTGACCTCTGCATTGTTGATATGGAGGGCAATCAAGTTGCCGGTCAGCGTAAGAGATCGAGTGAAATCCTCCTTCACCTGACGATCATGAAAGATCGACCTGATGTGAACTCGGTTGTCCACTGCCATCCCCCACATGCAACAGCATTTGCGGTTGCTCGCGAACCAATTCCTCAGTGCGTCTTACCAGAGGTGGAAGTTTTTCTCGGCGACATCCCCATTACAAAATATGAGACCCCAGGAAATCAAAAGTTTGCTGATACGGTGCGGCCATTTGTGAAAGACTCAAATGTTGTCATTCTTGCCAATCACGGAACTGTGAGTTTTGGTGAAACAGTTGAAAAAGCATATTGGTGGACAGAAATCCTTGATGCCTACTGCAAAATTCTCATGCTTTCGAAAGACCTTGGCCGTGTTACCTACCTTTCAAAGAATGAGACCCAAGAATTACTTGCTCTGAAGCAGCAGTGGGGCTTCAAAGACCCTCGCCTCGATAAGAATATGGAAAATTGTGACATCTGTGCGAATGATGTATTCCGTACAAGCTGGGGAAACACTGGTGTCAGCCGAAGTGCCTTTGACCCACCGCCAGCTATGAATACAGCTCCGTCATCAAGTCAGAACATCGACTATGAGGCTGTCGTCAAAGCCGTGACAGAGCAGGTTTGTAAGGAACTCGGACTCAGTGCCTAAGGGGCACCGTGTCAACTCTCACCCTGTGGCAGTGCAGGAACTGAAACACCAGAAGGAAAGAACATGAAGGTCGGAATAATCGGTGGTGGTGGTATTGTTGGTGCATCAGCCGGCTTTGCCCTTCAACTTGGTGGCATTGTTCATGAGATTGTGATCGTTGATGTCAATGCTGACCTCGCGGATGGCCAGGCACTCGACATGATGCATGGTGCTCCTGCGATTGCTGATCAGGTCATCACGGCTGGTGCCTACGAAGATCTCGCAGATGCCGATCTGATCTGCATCACTGCAGGACTGCGTCGGAAGCCTGATGAAAGCCGACTTGCATTAATCAATCGGAATGTCGCATTGTTTAAAACAATACTGCAATCCGTAAAGGCAGCCGGTATCAAGTCAGGGGCAACTATTCTTGTTGTAAGCAACCCTGTCGATATTCTCACGTACCTTGCTGAGGTGGAACTTGGTCTTCCTCAGGGCCGAGTGATTGGACTTGGAACGTTACTCGACACACTCCGGTTCCGCAGCCTCCTTGCCCTAAACCTCCATGCTCCTGCCACTCAGGTTTCAGCAATTATTCTTGGAGAACATGGCGACAGTATGGTACCGATCTGGTCAAGCGCCGGTGTCGGTGGGCTTCCACTTGAAAAATATCCTGGTTTCACACAGAAGCTGGGGCAGGACACGTTCATCCGTGCCAAAACATCAGGTGCCGAAATGATCAAGAAGAAGACGGGCGCCGGGTTTGCTGTTGGTGTCTCGATTGCTGAAGTCGTTCATGCAATTGCTCTGGATAGCAAACGCATCTTACCTGTGTCATCTGTTCAGCGTGGCTGTTATGGGCTGCGAGAGGTTGCTCTCTCCGTTCCGACTATTGTTGGTCGTGGTGGTGCGGAGCAAACCCTTGAAGTTGAACTCTGGCCAAAAGAAATACAAGCACTCAAACGAAGTGGTGCAGTATTACAGGAAACACTTGGCAAGGTTCTTGCCGGTGCAAGCTAATTAGTTTCTCGAACGATTTGCACGCTGAATAGATTGTGCTCGTGAGACGTCCCACCTGCGAACGTTGCCATCCCAGCCACCGCTCCAGAGCTGGTTGCCATCTGGACCAACAGACACACTCCAGACAGGCTCATCATGGCCATGAAACGAAGCCAGGGACATCGATTCAAAGGTTGACCAGAGCAGAACCTCCCCACTTTGCGTTCCTGCAATGAT
>CAJQGO010000012.1 GCA_905477565.1 uncultured Planctomycetota bacterium | reverse complement strand
GCGTCTCTTATTGGACACCTCAACTTAGCTGTCGTCGGCCTGATTCTTTCGACATTCACAACACGCTTTGTCTTTCCATCAATAAGCCTTGAAGGTCGTCGCTTTTGGATTCTCGGTCTTCTTCCTATACATCGAGATCAAATTGTGTGGTCAAAATTCCTTTTCTCATTTGTAGGCAGCCTCGTACCCTGCCTCGGATTAATTCTCTTAAGTGACTCCATGCTTGGGCTGCCTTGGGGGACAGTCTTTGTCCACCTGACCTGCTGCCTTGCTCTCTGTGGTGGCCTTTCTGGTATCGCTGTTGGAATGGGGGCAAGCATGCCAAATTTCCGTGAATCGTCCCCAGCGAAAATTGCTGCTGGATTTGGGGGAACTTTAAGCCTCGTTCTCAGTGCAATGTTCATTATTCTTATCGTGATTACTGTTGGTTTTACGAATCATTTCAATCTTTTACAGCAAACTGTAGGGCAACTCCCCGGAAATACGGCCAACTGGCTTCTTGGGAGTTCTGGTGGACAAGTTGCCAGCATCCTCATTGTTGTTCCGGGTGGCCTGCTAGCCACCTTCTTACCGTTAGTACTTGGAATCCGTGCATTCAGGAAACTGGAACCCTAAGCATTCCCACCAGGAGCATTGAGGACGTTGTTGTGAGTCCTTTTCCCTGAAACCATCTTTTCTAGGCTCTTTACCCCTCGTTTCTGGCCTCACTCGCTGATTCGTCTATTGTTTAAGGGTCGGAAATCGTTTAGACCCGGGAAAAACTTGCTTCGCATCCTCAGCAAATATGATTCGTCCACGACAATCCTTGAAAATACCGCAAAGTAGTCGAAACCCAGTTGGGCAAGGCAATGAACGTATTGGTGCGGTTCAATACCTGAATACACGACCGCTGATTTACGGGCTGGGTGACTCGCTGGACTTTGATCTTCCCAGCAGACTGGCAGATCGTTTGGCAATTGATGAACTGGATGCTGCCCTCATTCCTTCAATTGAACTGTTTCAACGACTCAATACGCCTCGATCTGAGGCGTTGGAAAATGATAATGATTGGTCGCCCAAGAGTGAAGGTCGATACCACGTCATTTCAAACGCGTGTATCGCTTGCCTTGGACCAGTCATGAGTGTTCGCCTCTTCTTTCGCACTCGTCCAGAGAAAACTTCTCGAATAGCTATCGACGAAGGTTCAAGAACAAGCGTGGCACTCTGCCGAATTTTATTAGCTAAGCGGTTTGGGATTTTCCCAGAACTTGAAATGCTGCCAATTGGGGAAAGCATCGAATCAACGAGTGCGGACGCGGTACTTCTAATCGGTGATCGTGCGATTGGCCCGACGAGTGGAGGTTTCCAAACTGTTTGGGATCTTGGTGACGAATGGCATCAGTGGACGGGGCTTCCTTTTGTTTTTGCTGTCTGGGCAGCACGCCCCTCGGTTGACTTCGAGCGTCTCGGCAGACGACTTGATGCAGCCCGCGACGCAGGCCTCGCTAACCTAGTAACCATAGCAGCCATCGAAGCTGCCCCTCACGGACTTTCTGTACCACAATGTCTGGACTACTTAAGCGATAATCTTCACTACAATCTTGGACACGATGAACGACGGGGCTTGCAACTCTTCCACGAATACGCCATGGAACTTGGTCTTGCTCCATCCGATGGTAATTTCCATGCTGCATTCCAATACTCAAAACACTTTCCAACCGGTGCCCAGTGATTGAAAAAGAAATCCAGAAAATCCTCGACTCGGTCACCGAAGGCCACCGTTTAGAACGCGCAGATGCTATTCAACTACTTGAGTCTGACTCTTTGGCTTCAATTGGCAAAGCTGCCAATGCTGTGACGACAAAACTTCACCCGGAGCAGTACAGAACCTACAACATTGATCGGAACATTAATTACACAAACATCTGCTCGGCTGTTTGTGACTTCTGTGCTTTCTACCGTGGCCCTAAAGACCCCGAAGGATACGTACTTGATCGAAACATTCTTCTCAAAAAAATTGAAGAGACTGTTGCGATTGGAGGAGATCAAATCCTTCTTCAAGGAGGAATGCATCCCACACTACCGCTCGAATGGTACGAGGAACTCCTTAGAGATATTAAGCTTCAATACCCTGAAGTGAATGTCCATGGATTTTCTCCTCCCGAAATTTTCCATCTCACAAAGGTAACCAAGCTTCCCCTTCTGGAAATTCTTGAACGACTCGCGGTTGCAGGACTCGGATCACTTCCCGGTGGGGGTGGCGAAATACTTGTGGACCGTGTCCGAGCGGCCATGACGCGTGGAAAAGTGATGACAGACGACTGGCTGGATGTCCATCGAAAATGGCACAGTCTTGGTGGACGAAGTACCGCAACAATGATGTTTGGGCACATTGAATCATTGGCCGAAAGAATAGAGCATCTCGACCGTCTACGAGAACTACAGGACGAGACCGGAGGGTTCACCGCTTTTATTTGCTGGTCATTTCAACCAGACAATACCGAAATGTCCCACATTCCCCCCTCCGGTGCCTTTGAATACTTGAAAACGCAAGCCGTTGCCAGACTCTATTTGGACAACATCCCCAATATTCAATCGAGTTGGGTTACCCAAGGCAGGGATATTGGCCAACTTGCACTTCTTTTCGGTGCGAATGACATGGGAAGCCTGATGTTAGAAGAAAATGTCGTGAGCGCAGCAGGAACTGTGCATCACCTCACTCTTGAACAGATGCGTTCCGCAATCTCAGAACTTGGCTGGGAGCCGAGACGCCGTAACGTATTCTACGAACTCGTGGATGACAAAACTGACCTAGTGCTGGAAACTCGCCCTCAATCGACTGTGGACATTGACCTGCCTCTCTTGACCTCGGCAACGTAACAAAAGAGCAACTCGTATGCTGAATTTGAGGCGACAGCATCGGTCTTTTATAATTCGATCAAAATGGCTATTTCCTGTTACTCGCCCTCCTCTTGAAAATGCATGGCTTCGTGTTGAAAGAGGCGTTGTGACAGGCTTTGGAGTTTGGCCACCACGTACTAATAAATGCATCAACGTAATCGACAAGGGCGATTCCATCATTACGCCCGGATTTGTTAATGCTCATACACACCTTGAGTTCTCATCGTGCCAGAGGCCGTTTGATACCAAAGGCGGGCTTCACGAATGGATTCATGAAGTCGTTTCGTGGAAACGCAAGCAAGGCTCACCC
>CAJQGO010000011.1 GCA_905477565.1 uncultured Planctomycetota bacterium | reverse complement strand
CTTGTCGCTGGACCTCGTAGTAGCAGTGATCTCCACAGTTTTCCATCCGGCCATTCGGCAACAGCAGCAGCTCTCGCGACTGTATTCATTTGGAAATACCCACAAGGCCGTGTTTTCTTTTTGATTGTGGCTATCAGTGCTTGCCTCCAGAGAATTTTCAGTATGGCTCATTACCCAAGTGACGTGTGTCTTGGAGCGGCCTGCGGCATTCTTGGCGCTGCCGTCGTTCTCGGCCAAGATAACGCTCATAGTTCGGCCTGAAGAATTTTCATTTTCAACCACTACAACGCCAAAACCAACTATGCTACCGCATTTTGTCCTCCCTGATCCGCATCAAACCCAGACCAATCTGCTAGAATTATAAACCAAACAATAAGCCGCAAAACTTACGATACCCCTCTTGCAGTAACAGTACTTCCAATGCCAGCAGCAAAACGCGCCAAAAAGGCAACCCGTGCCAAGAAGTCAACCAAGGCAGCAACCCCTGCTGCGGTGAAAAGAATTCTCCTTGTTGACGATGATGCAGAAATTATTGAATCCATGCGTACTATTCTCGAGGCGAAGGGTCACTCCGTCCTGGTCGCGCGTGACGGCAGTCAGGGAATCGCCATCGCCGAACGAGAAAATCCTGATCTCGTAGTCCTGGACATGATGATGCCAAAACGAAGTGGGTTTCTTGTTCTTGAAAAACTACGCCGCGAATATAACCATCCAATTCGGATCATCATGGTGACAGCAAACGAGGGCAATCGACATCGAGCCTATGCTGAAATGCTCGGGGTGGATGACTACATCCGCAAACCGTTTGCAATGGACCGCTTGCTCGCAAGCGTCCAAAAGCTTCTCTCCGAAGAATAACGCAGAAATCACATTTTGTCGCAAAACGCCGCAACCCATCTTGTCCATTTTCACATTTTATCCCGAAATGTGAAAATACGCATTAGCCAAAAAACTTCTGTTTGTCACCTGATCGCGGCGGGTTAGAACGATAGGGTACGCCGTCCGGTGATGCGGAACAAGAAATTCTCACTATCACATAGTCTTCATTGACTTGATTCCTTTAAAAAGTCGTTCACCGATGCACCCTGCCATCAACAACCTGAGTCCACACACTGGCCATGATTCGGGTGGCATAGCACACGGTGATGATGTCAAGGAACGAGTGCGCGAGGCAATCGATATTGTTGATCTTGCCGGCAGTTATATCTCACTCCGACGAAGTGGGAAAAATTTTGTTGGCCTCTGTCCTTGGCACGAAGACTCACGCCCCAGCCTACAAATCAATCCAGAACGTCAGACATTTCGTTGTTGGGTATGCAATGTAGGTGGTGATGCATTTAGTTTTCTGATGCGGATGGATCGACTGGACTTTCGTGAGGCACTTGAACAACTTGCCGATCGTGCAGGAATAGAACTCTCTCGAGGGCATGGGCCGGGAAGTGATGTAAAACGTTCTCTCTATGAGGCCTGTGCATGGGCATCAGATCGTTTTGTGGACTGTTTCAAAAACAGTCCACTTGCAAAGGAAGCACGTGACTACCTCCGGGGGCG
The DNA here is from genome assembly GCA_905477565.1 of uncultured Planctomycetota bacterium. Taxonomy (GTDB): domain Bacteria; phylum Planctomycetota; class Planctomycetia; order Pirellulales; family UBA1268; genus UBA1268. Next base: position 4,326 of record CAJQGO010000011.1, on the reverse strand, counting down.
GGGCCTGACAGATGACACACTGCAAGCTAACTCTGTTGGCTTTGCACCCAACGAATGGGACTGGCTCCTTGGTCAGGCACATGCGTCAGGTATTTCGACGAGCCATCTCGAACAAGCTGGACTGGTCGTAACTCGCCAAGATCGGTCGGGACATTACGATCGATTTCGTGGACGGATCATGTTTCCCATCTGCGACCCACAGGGTCGATGCGTTGCATTTGGTGGACGAGTACTGCCAAACGCTCCACCTGACAGTGCAAAGTACATCAACTCTCCGGAAACTCCTGTTTTTTCAAAGCAATCGATGCTGTATGGCCTCGACTCATCTCGGGAGGCCATCAGTCATTCGAAACGAGCCCTCGTTGTGGAAGGTTATACAGATTGTCTTGCTGCACGACAGTCTGGTATCCACGACGTTGTTGCAGTTCTCGGTACGGCACTCGGTCAGAGACATGCACGTCTTTTGCGTCGCTATGCAGATCGCATTGTTGTGGTGCTTGATGGTGACGACGCAGGCCGTCGACGCGCAGACGAGGTGCTCGAAGTTCTGCTTGCCGAACCGGTTGATATACGGATTGCCCGCCTGCCTGCCGGTGTTGATCCGTGTGATCAATGCCTCACAGCTGGCCCTGAGGCATTCGAGACTATTATTGATGAGGCAGTCGATCCGCTTGATTACAGAATGAGGGAAACATTCGAGCGGTTACCCCAAGATGCTTCAGATGAGGTTGCCTTGAAGGCTGTGGAGAGTGTTTTAAAAATTCTTTCTGCAGTATCTCCGCGATCTCCACTGCCTCCTTCACAGAGACAGCTTCGGCAGGACCAGATTCTGGGAAAGCTTGCTCGCAGATTTGGACTGTCGCGAGACGCTCTCCAAGCACGACTTCAAGAACTCTCTCGTTCCAGACGCACAAATGACGCCTCCCCTACACCGGAGGACCTCAGTATCGACGCAGCAGATCTTGTTCCATGGGACCGAGAAGTTCTGTCTGCGATTCTGGCCGCCCCGGAAGAGGTCTCTGGGCTGCTTGACCGTATTTCTGAGGATGAACTCACGGCAGAACCGGCAAAAATAATCCTCAGAGCCGCAAAGAGCCTTATTGCCGCTGAAAAGCCACCGAGTCTGGCAGCCCTGCTGCTTGAATTACCAGCAACTGAGCTCCACGGACTACTCGTACAACTGGATGAGTCAATTCGTGAACAGACTCATCTTGATCAAATTGGCCGCTTGCATCACCTTAGTGAAGCATTGGAAAGACGTCAGGCTGACAAAACCGCTTGGCAAACCGTCCGAACATTGAAAACCTCGCCGCTCCAGCCGGACGACGAGGCAGCGATGATAGAGCAGCTCGTCTTAGCAAGACGTACTGCTCAGGGCATGACCGATCCCAAGGAGGGGTGAGGATGTCCAACTCGTCACTACATTCGAATCGTTCCTTTTGGCATAGCGTCAAATGCGATTTGGGGGTTGTGTACGAGTGGCTTGAAGAGTGCGTATCACTGGGGTGATACGCCGGTGAAGGAGAACCAGTAGATGACAATGAATAACGCTTCGTCCACAAATCGGCAGGACTCCGCAACGCCTCCCGAAGGTGCGGTGCAACCGATGCAACCTGAGTCCGATAGCATTCAAAGTGCTGACCTGAATGGCTTAATTGCGGAAGGTCGTCGGACTGGCTACCTGACTTTTGATCAGGTGAATGAGTATCTTCCTGACGAAGCCATGGATCCCGAGAAGATAGATGCGCTCCTTGTTGCCCTTGATGGCAAAGGCATCGAACTTGTCGAGGAACTACCAGAACACCTTGAGCCAGCCACTGCTGCCCAGACAGCAACCACACCAGTTCCAACAAAACCGGGTCGCCCACGGCGGGATGAAGCGATTACGACGCCTCCATCAAATGCCGCGAATGATCCAATACGCATGTATCTTGCTCAGATGGCAGAAATTCCACTGCTTACTCGAGAAGAAGAAATTTCGCTCGCAAAGAGGATCGAGGTAACTCGAAAACGATTCCGTCGTGCCATTCTTGGCTGTGGCTTCGCAATGCAGTCAACCGTTGAAACGCTCCGCCGAGTGCATGAGGGCAAGTTGCCATTTGATCGGACGATCAAGGTATCACTGACTGAACGTCTTACAAAGGAACAAATCCTTGCTCGCATGCCACATAACTTGCCAACGCTTGATCGTCTCATGGAGCAGAACAACGCTGATTTCAAACTGCTCATTAGCACGCGTACTGGACGTGCTGAAGCACGGCAGGCACGACGCCGATTCCGCCGAACACGCGGTAAGACGCTTACGCTTGTCGAAGAACTCAGCTTAAGAACCCGACGAGTTCAACCCATGATGAAGCTCCTAAAGGGCATGTCAGCACGAATGGACAGATTGCAAGACGATCTTCGACAGATCAAATCTGGCACCCTTTCGTGTGATGATCGCGCAGATATGCGGAAAGAACTTCGCGACCTGATGATTTCAACTCAAGAAAGTCCAAAATCTCTTCGCAATAGAGTTTCATCTTTAGACAAATTAAAAGCAGAATACGAGGCTGCGAAGCGGAATCTATCTGCCGCAAACCTTCGCCTTGTTGTCTCGATTGCAAAGAAATATCGGAATCGAGGGCTTTCCTTCCTTGACCTTATTCAAGAAGGTAACACTGGCTTGATGCGAGCTGTCGACAAGTATGAGTATCGACGGGGCTTCAAGTTTTCCACGTACGCAACCTGGTGGATCCGACAAGCAATTACCCGAGCAATCGCTGATCAAGCTCGCACAATTCGCATCCCTGTGCATATGATCGACCTGCTTACAAAACTTCGTGCAACCGCAAAAAAGCTTTTGCACGAACTCGGTCGAGAGCCAACACCCGAGGAGATCGCTGACTCAGCAGAAGTTCCGCTCGATGATGCACGCCGAGTGCTCGATATGGGCCGACAGCCAATGAGCCTCGATCGACCAATTGGCGAAAGCGAAGATGCCAGTTTCAGTGAACTCGTCGAGGACTTTGGTTCATCGAGCCCAACTGAATCAACGACTCATGGACTACTCCGTGACAAACTTGATTCCTTGCTGAAGACACTTACATATCGGGAACGAGAGATCATTCGGTTACGATACGGCCTGACGGACGGATATACATACACCCTTGAAGAGGTTGGACGTATTTTCCGAGTAACTCGGGAACGTGTCCGACAGATTGAGGCGAAAGCGGTTAAAAAACTCCAGCATCCCGTACGGGCAAAACAGTTGGAGAATTTCCTTGGCAATGCGGTGAACTGACACATCCCCGGGCCGTGGCGACTAGCCACGGCCCGGTGCGATTTTCTGCCGCCTCTACCAGCCACCATTTTTGAGGTTACCGCTCATGTGGTATCTTGAGGGCACCTTTGGAGGCCCATTATGGCTGTTGTCACTGCCGCTACCGTTATCCGCACGCTTCACCGTATCCAACGGCAACTTACTGATTTGCGTAGTCAGTTGGCTGCCGGTCCAAAACAGATTGCGATCCAAGTAAAGCGGGTTGAGCATGCCGAGCATGAGCGGGAGCAAGTTGCTGAAAACTTGAAAAAAGCACGGAAACATGCAGATGAAAAGCAGCTCTTACTCCGATCATCTGAAGCAAAGATTCATGATCTCGAAGCAAAAAGAAACACGGCAAAAGCAAATCGTGAATACCAATTGCTTGGCGAACAAATCGATGCAGACAAAATGGCAATCAAGGTGCTTGAAGACGAGATACTGGAATCTCTCGAACGCGTTGATGAAGTAAACAACCAACAGCCGGTTGCCGCTGATAATCTGAAACAAGTTTCTGAGACACTCGAAACTCTGAAGCAACTGGTTCAAAAAGAAACAGCACAACTTGAAGAAGAAGTTGCTCGCGTGATGGGTCAACTGGAAGAAGCCGAGCGCGAACTTACCAGCGAGACAAAAGAGATATACAAACGTGTTGTCAAGCATAAAGGTGAAGACGGCATGGCAGTATCAGAGGGAGGGTGCTGTGGTGGGTGCCACCAACAATTTACTGGCAAGATGCTGTCGCAGCTGCTGGCAGGAAACGTTGCAATGTGCAGAAGCTGCGGTCGCCTTCTCTACGAGCCTGAAGCGAATGCATAGGCTTTGGTGGTAGAGCACTTTTCAACACAGTAACCATTTTTATGGAACGAACCGAGGAGATTATGCATGTCTGATCGTATTCCAATGACAAAGGTCGGCTACGAAAAACTCAAGACTGAAGTCGACCAACTTGAACTCGAAGAAATGCCCGAGATCACGAAACGCATTGCGGCAGCAAGAAGCGAAGGCGATCTCAGTGAGAATGC
>CAJQGO010000010.1 GCA_905477565.1 uncultured Planctomycetota bacterium | reverse complement strand
GTGGTCCGTTTAACTTTTCACCATTAATCAAGGTGCCGTTTCGACTCCCAAGATCTTCAATCCACCAATCACCTTCTTTCATTTCCACTACCGCGTGCTGACGGCTAACAGAACCTGAATCAACAATAATATCGCAGCCTGGATGACGACCAATAACGGTCTTTTCTTTCACAAGGCGATATCTTTCTCCAGCCTTGCCACCAGTCATCAATACGAGGAACGACACGCTGTCAGCACCTTATTTTAAAATTTCGTGAACACCCAATGGGCATTTTACTGCCGACCGCCAGCAGCTTTCCCTACCGATTGCCCATCTGCTAAGTCCGCGATAGGCTACCACAACACAATTCAATGGTAACGGACTGTTTCGGAGGATCCTGAACAACAGAAGACCATAGGGCTCACTACGCGAAAAAAGCCTTATTTTGTTGAAATTCTGGGGAATGGTGTAACGGTAGCACGACTGGCTCTGAACCAGTTAGTCCAGGTTCAAATCCTGGTTCCCCAGCTTGTCTGCTCAGGACTAAGACTCCTGAGTTTGAAAAAGCCCTTCCTTTCTCGCAAGTACCGTTGCGGATGACTTGTGCAGCAACAAAACACCCTTGGCGGTAGCAAACGAATGACTGACGCAGCCCCCTCAGACAGCAGCTCTCAGCAATCAAATGACACTCATACGTCAGCGGTGACGCCAGGTGTAAAGGAGGCTGTTGGACGCTCCGTTGACGGCCACCGAGTCCTTCTGGTTGACGACCAGCCAATGATCGGCGAAGCAGTCAGGCGTCTTCTTGCTGATCAAACTGACATGACGTTTGCGTTCTGCAAAGAAGGGTCCAAGGCAGTAACGACGGCGGAAGAATTCCAACCAACTGTCATTTTACAAGACCTTGTTATGCCGGATATCGACGGCCTGGATCTTGTAGGCCAGTTTCGTTCCCATGCCAGCACAGAAAAAATTCCCGTCATCATGCTTTCGGCTACCGAAGAAGCTGCGACAAAGGCCCAACTGCTAGAAGCGGGTGCAAATGACTATCTCATCAAGCTCCCCCATCAGATTGAACTGGTTGCTCGAATCCGTGTTCACTCAGAAGCCTACAAGAGACTCCTTGAACGTGATGCCGCCTTTGGAGCACTTGAACGATCACTCGCAGACTTGACACGAGAACGAGAGAAGTCAGAGCGCCTGCTTCGTAATATTCTCCCGGACACAATCGCCGAACGGTTGAAAAACAATGTCTCTACGATTGCTGAGTCCTTCTCGTCAGTCAGCGTCTTATTTGCCGATCTCTGCGGTTTCACGACTTTTTCGGAGCGTGTGGATGCAAGCCAACTTGTCGACCTACTTGATGACATCTTCTCTGCGTTTGACCACTTAGCAAATGCGTACGGCGTTGAGAAAATCAAAACTATTGGTGATGCATACATGGCTGTTGCAGGACTTCCCGAAGCTCGTGATGACCACGCTGAAGCTGTTGCGGGCATGGGGCTTGGCATGCTCGAGGCATTCAGGGGTGTGATGCGCAACCGAGGGCTTTCCATGGAAGTTCGTATTGGTATTCACTCTGGTCCTGTTGTTGCCGGGGTCATTGGCAAACACAAATTCTCGTATGATTTGTGGGGTGACACTGTCAATACAGCCAGTCGTATGGAGTCTCACGGTGAACCATCTCGAGTGCATGTATCTCAAGCGACATATACGCTGCTAAAAGAACGTTACCGATTTACCGATCGAGGTGAAATGCAAATCAAGGGAAAAGGCATGCAGCAGACATACTTTCTTCTTGGTCGCAATGAAAGTCCGTCATAGAAGTAGACGCAGGATTCCGCACTTTCCAATTCAGCGTTTCCCCAAAAATAGAAAACACTCAGCACGGTTTGGTTTCACAGAGACTGCGACGCGTATATGACAGAACCACAAATTCCTCCGATCGGAGCAGCGTTCACCTGGGTCGGCCGAATCACTGCCATTGGGTTCGTCATGGTCCTCCCGGGTATCGCCGGGGACTGGCTTGACCGGCAACTCGATACAACGATTCTCGAGCCGGTGGGATTTCTGCTTGGGTTTGTACTGGGACTCACATCCATTGTGCGATTAGCCACTGCAAAACGGCAGAAATAGCCAAAAAAGGTCCCTCCATGCAGAACAACCAACAGTCCATTGTAAAATCTGTCGGGTTAGGTTTTGCAGTTCTTTCCGTCGGCCAGATTTTCATCGCCGCTGTCATGATTTCCGGTAATATACCGAACCTTGACTCTGAACTTCGAGCGAAAGCTGTCGCAGCCGTGAGCGCTATCACGCTAAGCGGGGCCTTTTTGGCATGGTACGTCACATGTTGGACAAAAAAAGTGGCATCACATCAACCTGCCTTCGGCATTACTAGTGCTCTCGCAGCAAATTTAATTCGACTTATAGTGCCACTTTTAGCGCTAGCTTACCTCCAGACTAGTGCTGTAGAGGTGCATTGGAGCGAGCCACTTCAGATTTTTGTAAGAGAAACTCTCGTTGCCTCCTACCTAGTTTTGCTTTTACTTGATATCCTTCTCCACGTAGTCGGCTATGGTGGAGGTGTGCAGACAGTCAAACACCACGCTCCCGAATAAGCCTAAACGCAAAACAACTCTACTTAAGAAGTATTGATTCCATCTGATGTCAGCAAATCCCATCTATCATCTTAAGGATGCTTATTTTTTCGAAGTACCAAAGAGTATGTGGCGGTATGACTGGAAGTCACTGAGTGAAGTGCCTTCGTTTCTGACAGATGGCCATCCTGACGTAACTGACGTAAATGAATTCAATCGAGCACTTGATGGCAAAGTTCTGATTCCGCAACCATTTGCGGAACTCCACAGCCTGTATGCACCAAAATCGGGATTTGCAATCTCGAAGTACATGATTCTTGAACTCGTTGTAGCTGCCGTCATGGTGCTGATATTCACACGAGTTGCAAAACAACTGTCCTCAGGAGAGGCTCCAAAAGGTCGATTCGCTAATCTTTTTGAAGCTTTTCTCGTATTCATTCGTGATAACGTCGCGCGCCCAGCAATTGATGACCCACCAGGCCATGGCCACGATGATGAAAACTCAGTACCAGTGCACCGAGGGGACACCTTTGTTCCCATGCTGTGGACGCTCTTCTTTTTTGTTTTAGGCTGCAATCTGCTTGGGATGGTTCCTTGGGCAGGGTCGCCAACAGCATCGTTTTCTGTCACTCTCGCTTTAGCCGCTGTAACCTTTCTTACTGGCTTGCTGTCAGGCATGAAGCAGTTCGGTGTAATTGGATTTTTTTTAAATCAGGTTCCACCAATTGACATGCCCACATATATGCTGCCACTTAAAATTATTATTTCCTTCGGGCTTTTCTTGATTGAAATACTGGGGTTATGCATCAAACACTTGATCCTGGCAGTTCGTTTATTAGCGAATATGGTTGCTGGTCATCTTGTACTTCTCGGCATTATGGGCCTTATTACAGCGGCCGCCTCGGCTTCGACAGGCACGTGGGCAACTGTTACCGTAATTAGTGTTCTCAGTGCGACTCTTTTTAGCGTTCTGGAACTTTTTGTCGCCTTCCTGCAGGCCTATATTTTCACGTTTTTGTCGGCGCTTTTCGTTGGAGCGGCGGTCCACCATCATTAATGACGTAAGCCACACAAAAAAAACTTTTAAGACCCTTCAAAACCTCTCAAAATTGCTTAAAACATGCCTCTATAGGATTTGGGTCTACGTCTTAGGTCGTTCTCCCAAATCCAACACACTGATCTCGTTTCATCCCGTCTGGAAACAACGTTTTCCAGACTCACGCTTTCAAGGAGTTCCAGCCCGTGATGCTTCGCTCGTTTTTTTCAGCCCGCTCGGCCAGCACACTTGCCGTCGTTTTGCTCACGCTACTCTGTGCTGATGTTGCCAGTGCTCAAGAAGCAGTTGGTGGCAGAGCACTTATTGATCTTTCAGCCTCTTTTGGCGTTGGCCTTGTTGTTATTGGTGCCGCCATGGGCATCAGTAAGCTTGCTGCAGCAGCATATGAAAGCATGGCTCGCCAGCCCGAAGTATCGGGTAGCATTCAGACTGCTCTGATTATTGCTGCTGCACTGATTGAGGGTTTTACGTTCTACGCACTGTTCATCTGCTCAGGAAAGTAGTTCTCCTTCGTCCACTGCTGTGTTTCGAGAAATCTGATTTCAAGTACTGCGTCACATCACCGAGGGTGACAGAGAACAGTACTCTTGGTTTTAAGAAACATGGCGAGGTAATTCGTCAGATGACGGATACGGGAATCTTCCACGTATCTGTCATCTGACAACGAGCCTGAAAATATATTTGGAATAATTTCACACCTGTTGAAGTGACACCATTGATATGAACTTCATTATGACCGCAAGGAATCGCGTCAACCCAGCGATTATCGCAAATAACTTGCAACCACACGCCATAAAAATGTTTACGCGAAGCGGTCTGCCACAGGAGCCACAGATGTCTTATTTACACACAGCTCTCCGACTTGGACACTCA
>CAJQGO010000009.1 GCA_905477565.1 uncultured Planctomycetota bacterium | reverse complement strand
GATAAAATCCCGACCACTTCTCCATAAAGTATCGGACTTTGTGCCACCAAGAGGCAAACAAAAACGTTGGCGCAGCGATAAGAAGGCACGTGAGACATGTCTCTATCGATGACAATGCCGTAGAATGGGGGCCAGTAGACCAGCACCTCTCCCTCATCTGGAAGACTTCATGCATCACGTGTTATTGAGCAGTTACAAGAAGATTTCGTGCATTGCGTTGCTTGCTGCCATCCAGCTTGTGTCTGTACCAGTTGCATTTTCTGCTGAAGATGAACTCCGACCCGAGCAAATAAGTAATGCAATAGAACAAGCCAAAAACTGGCTTATACGCAAGCAGAGCCCAAATGGCACATGGCAGTCAGCAATGCGGACAGATGAAACTGTCGTAGGAGCAACTGCACTGGTCGTACTTGCTCTGGCGAATGCTGGCGTTGATGCTGATGAGCAGGCCATGAAAAAGGCGCTTACGTGGCTGAGGGAACAGACACCTACCGACACCTACTCTGTTTCACTTCAAACCCAAGCCCTTGCGATGGTTTCTCCGAAACGCGACCTGGCCATTCTTGAACGAAATACTCGTTGGCTTGAAGATCGTCAATCAAGTGGCCCAGGAGTAACTGGTGGGTGGTCTTATGGAGCGAACCGTTCGGGTGCTGACAATTCGAACTCCCAATTTGCTATTCTTGGATTACACGAAGCGCAACGTGCAGGTGTACGAGTCAACTCAAATGTGTGGAAGTTATCACAAAAATATTGGGAAGCTGCCCAGCGACTGGACGGCTCATGGAGCTACACCGCCGGTGGCGGCAATGGTACTGGCAGCATGACCTGCGCAGGTATTGCAAGCATTTGGATAACGAACGAACATATCGAACGTCCCGACGCATTTGTGAATGGAACAAATATTTCATGTTGTGGTGGAGGCTCCTCGGCAAAACCTCTTGAAGCTGGACTTCAATGGCTCGGCAAGAATTTCTCTGTTACAAGAAATCCACCTGGTGGGCAGCAATGGCTGCGGTACTATCTCTACGGCCTGGAGCGAGTAGGACGATTTACTGCCAGACGATTCATCGGTACTCATGACTGGTATCTGGAAGGGGCAAAAATGTTTGTCTCATCCCAGGACCCTCTTTCGGGAAGCTTTCAAAGTAAGGGGTCTGAGGATGCCGTCGTGGCGACAAGTTTTGCCCTGTTATTTCTTGCAAAGGGTCGTCGACCTGTTGTCATTGCCAAAAGCCGTCACGGGCCTCGAAATGACTGGAATCAGCACGGCCATGACATTTCACATCTTGTTGAATTTATTGAAAAAAGATGGCGTGAGGATTATCCGGCAGGCCTCTCATGGCATGTTCTCAACACACAGGAAGCGAACACACAGGACCTTGCCCAGTCACCAGTTCTCTGGATAGGAGGTGCCGCTGGCTTAGATCTTGGTAAAGAACCCGGTCGCCGATTGCGGGAATATATTGACCAGGGTGGATTTATTTTTGCTGAGGCAACCTGTTCCGAAGGAACAGCTTTTGATAAATCCTTCCGCCAACTGGTGAGTGAAATTTTTCCTGAACCCGAACACCAACTAAGCCTTCTTCCACCGGAACATCCAGCATGGTACGCCGAGAAAACTGTTGCCCCAGAATTCCAGCGGCCGTTACTCGGTGTTGATTACGGATGCCGCACCTGCCTAATCTATGCACCTTCAAATAAACCGGAGGATGAATCCCCACGTCTTCCAAGCCTGTCTTGCCTTTGGGAACTTGCTGGCCCTTCGTATGATGAATTTGATGAGTCCATTCGTAAGCAAATTGATGCATCATTGGCAATTGGTGCCAATGTTATCGCCTATGCAACAAATCGTGAATTAAAAAAGAAAGATGAATTATTTACTCCAAGCAAATCGAAAGATGTTCAACAAGATTCCATTGGTCGTGGCCAACTAACTATTGGAAAATTGCGTCATGGTGGGCTTTGTGACGCCGCCCCCAAAGCACTTGCAAACATTCTTAGAGCTGCTGCACGAGAACTTGGCATACTCGTCGACGACACACCATCAAAGCTCGATCTCATTGATCCAGCAATTTTCAAACATCACATGCTTTTCATGCATGGCAGGCAAGCATTTGTATTTGACGATGCACAACGAAAAAATCTTCGAGAGTTCCTTGAGCGAGGAGGAACGCTGCTTGCTGATAGCGTCTGTGCATCTCAACCTTTTACCGATGCTTTCCGAAAGGAGTTTTCGACTGGTTTCCCTGACCACACCATTGAGTCAATCCCGAATGATGACCCGCTCTTCTCAGCATCTACCTATGGTGGCTTTGACCTGCGTCGAGTAACACTGCGAGCTCCCGCTGCTGGCGGCGGACCACTTTCTTCCGAGAAACGAGAGGTGCCGCCACAATTAGAAGGGATTCGTATGGGTGACCGGTGGGCAGTCATCTTCTCTCCTTTCGACATTTCTTGTGCGCTTGAAAAGCAGAATTCCATGGAATGCACCGGTTATGATCGAGAGGATGCTGAAAAAATCGCACTCAATATTCTTCTCTATTCGCTCAATCAGTAGTCACACGAGCAAAAAATCAATAGTATCCGTGGACTATTGGACTGATCTCATACCCCTCAATAATTTTTCTATATCCACGTTCGTACCCTTGCATCACCGCTACAAAGTGCATTCGCAGGTCTGTGGACGGCCCCTCTTTCACTTCTACGATGAACTTTTACTTGCACCGGCAAGACCGCGAAATAATGCTGTAGTGTGTCCTTCCTCAACGAGTATCGTCTCAATAGTAATATGTTTGCCAAATCAAATCATTTGCGCCTAGTCGTCATTGGCATCGTTCTCTGTCTAGTCTCTGCTGGATGCAAAGAGAAAAAACAAGAGGGACCTTATCAGGGTGAACTCACAACGATTAACCCTGATGATCTATGCAAACGAATTACACAAATACTCAAGCAAACTCAGGACGGAAGAGAACTCTCAACCGAACTTCAGGGTGCCTGGCAGATCGTTCATGGGATACTCGCATTTGGTGAGCAGTTTACTGTCCTTCATGAATCCGTTACCGTGCCTGCACTTGACTACTTACTTGAAGGCGGCACGCTGCAAGGATGGAAACTGCGGCCCGGCAAGAACGGAATTACTGCTCTTGTGGAGGAGGGAAGCGCGCTTGGACAAGGACACCAAGATCAGTGGCTTGGGTATCTTTCACAGTGTGGCAACAGCGGGATTCCACTCGAAACACCACTTATCGTGGGTGAAACGTCCGCAACCGTCAATGACTTACTGCGACAAGCACAGGCTGATCTTCATGCCGGCCAAGAAGCAACATGGACGTTAATGGCCTTCGCCACATATCTCCAGGAAGATGACAAATGGGAAACCTCAAATGGAGAGACCTGGGACCTCTCTCGAGTCATCGAGATGGAACTTGATGCTGACCTGCACTCTAGTGCCTGTGGTGGATCACACCGTCTGTACGGACTTGCAACCGCAGTGAATACATACCGCAGTCGGCATCCAGAAGTGGGTGAGACACTTCCCGAACCATGGAACGCAGCAGAGCATACAATCGCCACCAGCATCGATCTATCACGTCGTTTTCAGCAAGCAGACGGTAGTTTTTCCACACAGTTTTTTGCACGACCAGCTTCGTCTGTTGATGTTTTTGCAAAGCTTAGTTCAAGCGGACATATATTTGAATTTCTTGCTATTGCACTGCCTGCAGAACGACTTCATGAGCCTTGGGTATTACGTGCTGCGGACCGTTTGGTAACCACGCTCGAACAAACGGCAGATATTGATATTGAGTGCGGTGCTCTTTACCACGCTGCACATGGCCTTTTGCTCTACCGAAACCGTCTCTGCCAGTCACCGTAAACGGTTTTACTTATAAATCCTTGCAGGAAGCACAGTTGGCTTCTCTTGCCGCACCCAAGTATGTTACGATTTTTATTGAAACAAATTACGCAAACACATTCTGTACCCACCAAATGTGTTCGCTATGACAATGAGATTTATTTGTGCACGGCATCATTTTTTTCTATATCCAAAAGTTTGCTGACGAAGCTACTTCAGGCAAGACCACGTGGTTGAAGCTCCGAGAAACGGTAACGGCAAGTGACAGCAGGTACCTTCCGAACGAGGTGTACCCTGATGGAGATGCTGTCGAGCTTCTACAAAAAATTGCGGACACTTGCGGCGAACCATTACCAGAATTAATTGAACGATTTGGTAAATTTCTGGCACCGCACCTGATCAAGGTTGCAAGCCAAAATATTGACCCTATATGGCGAACACTTGATCTCATTGAAAACACCGAAGACATCATCCACACAATGGTACGCACCGCAAAGCCTGGTGCTCAACCACCGGTGCTTGAAACCGTACGACATTCACCAAATGAACTGCATCTTATTTACTCGTCGGGCCGACAGTTATGCCTGCTAGCAAAAGGCATCATACGAGGTGTCGCATGCCACTATGACGAAACCATCGTGATTGATGAAACGAGTTGCATGCTTAAAGGAGACCCTTTCTGCTGCCTTGTGATTCAGGACGGGTCAAACGACACGCACTCAGCTAATTCGCCTCTTTCCGAAACCCTCACCTTTGACCCAAAGAGTGGTGATTCGCTGAGACCATTGACAACAAACTGGCACTCACCACCGTCAGGCACCTCAACAACCCCACCAACTATCGACACCTTCGCTATCAAAGGACTCATTGGCCGCGGCGGAATGGGACACGTCTACAGGGGTTTTGACACCAAACTTGATCGTGACATTGCCATTAAGGTCATGCATCCGAGTCGAGCGAAAGACGACGTTTCAAAGAAGCGATTCCTTCGTGAAAGCAAAACCGCTGCATCAATCAACCACCCATCAATCGTAACGATCTATCAGATTGGCGAACATGACAGGCTTCCGTACATTGCTATGCAATTTATTGACGGACCCAATCTCTCTGAATTCAGAACACAACAAGGTGGGCTGATCCCTCTACCCGAGGCTGTACGTATTGGACGGGAAATAAGCGAAGGACTTGCTGCAGCCCACGAAAAAGATCTTGTCCACCGAGACATCAAGCCGGATAACATTCTCCTCGAAGGACCGGATCAACATGTTCGGATCATTGACTTCGGTCTGGCACACGAAACTGGTGATACAGAGGGGCGATTAACCGTTGACAATGCCGTCATCGGCACACCTGCCTACATGTCTCCTGAACGTATTGGCACCGATGAAGTGAATGCAAAAAGTGATCTCTTTGGGCTCGGAGTCATTCTTTACGAAATGATTTCTGGAAAGCTTCCATTTGATGGAAAATCAATGGTTTCCATCCTTGCTGCCATTTCCCGAGGCAAGCCAACAGCCATTGATACACTTGTTCCTGACATGCCCCAAGATCTTGCTGATCTTATTATGCAACTGCTTTCAAGTGAACGAGCAAAACGACCGGCTAATGCCAATGAAGTCGTCAGACGCTTGCGTGCTATTGAAAAGCAATAGATGCAATCATTCTTACTCGCACCTTTATTCGTGCAATTCATTTTTGATTGCATCAGTAAGAAGACCCAAGTCTCCTTGCCATACAATGTCTGTTGATTGTTGAGTAGCTAGATCCTTCAATTGCGCTGTACCCGACTTGAATTCTTCACTACCTATCACAAGCGCCTTTTGAAACCCCTTCTTGCCTGCCCACTTAAGTTGCTGCCCGAGTTTTTTGGGTTCTGGATAGAAATCAACTGACAGACCGTGCTCTCGGAGCCTCGCTGCGATCCGTAAATAATCACCGAGGTGCGACTCATCAAAATACGCTAGTACTATTGATGCTGGCGTTTCGGCTGACTTCAACTTGTCAAGTTCTTCAAGACCTGCCAGCAGGCGATCAATCCCAAGTGATGCACCAACTCCTGGAAGAGATTGTTTTGTGTAAAGTTCTGCGAGGTTGTCATATCGCCCACCAGAACAGACACTTCCAAGACCAGGCAATTCATCAAGAAAGCTCTCGAGGACAATGCCTGTGTAATAGTCAAGACCTCTTGCAATGGATGGATCAAGCGTGATGCGATCATCACCAATCCCAACTTCAGCTAAGTTGCTCAAGAGTTCACCAACGGCTTCAACTCCCTGCGTACCGACTGCCGATTCCCCGACTAACTTATGAAGTTCACCCAGAACATCCGTTGCCGATCCGGCAAGCTCACCAAGACCAAGAAGGCAATCCACAGACGCCGACGAAACACCCTGCTCCTGAAGTTCGCGTACTAAAGCATCACGTGGGATTTTTCCGGTCTTATCAAGACATCGAAGCACGTGCGTTGTCTTGTGCGTGAGCCCAAGCACCTCTAGGATGCCTGAAAGAATTCTTCTGTCATTAATACGAATTGTAAACTTGTCGACACCAATTGCTGCGAGCAGGTCATGCACGACCAAGACTGTTTCAAGATCTGAAATCGCACTAGTTGTACCGATCGTATCAAAATCACATTGCATAAATTCTCGATACCGGCCCCGCTGCGTATTTTCACCACGCCAGACGGTGCCCATGTGATACCGTTTAAATGGGGTACCAAGTTTTGAAATGTGCTGGGCAGCAAAACGCGCAAACGGAACAGTAAGATCAAACCGCATACCAACTTCTCGCTTCCCATGATCGGTAAAGCGATACAGTTGCTTGTCTGTTTCGTCACTTCCTTTGCCCGTCAAAATCTCAAGGTACTCCAGAGCTGGCGTCTCAATCGGTGAGAAGCCATACGACTGGTAAACCTGACGTGCTATCTCAAGAATACGCTCTCTTTCGAGTGCCTGAGCTGGCAGCA
>CAJQGO010000008.1 GCA_905477565.1 uncultured Planctomycetota bacterium | reverse complement strand
GGTCTGTGGGGTCATCAGCAGGAACATATACTGCTTGGACAGATGTGATAGCCCCCTTCTCTGTTGAAGTAATGCGTTCCTGTAACGCACCCATCTCAGTAGCCAGTGTTGGCTGGTAGCCTACTGCACTTGGCATTCGGCCAAGAAGAGCACTCACCTCGCTACCAGCTTGCGAAAAGCGGAAAATATTGTCGACAAAGAGGAGTGTATCTGTTCCAGTTGTGTCACGAAAATACTCAGCCATTGTGAGTGCAGAGAGTGCAACGCGTAGTCTGGCACCAGGTGGTTCATTCATCTGGCCAAAGACCATGCATGTTTGTTCGATGACACTTCGTCCGGTGTCACCAATTTTGGCATCCTGCATCTCAAGCCACAGGTCAGTTCCTTCTCGTGTTCTTTCTCCAACACCAGCAAAAACTGAATTCCCACCGTGAGCGCTGGCGATTCTTGCGATCAGTTCGGTCAAGATAACGGTTTTACCGAGTCCGGCACCGCCAAATAATCCCGCTTTACCACCTCGAACGAATGGCGTCAGAAGATCAATAACCTTAATGCCGGTTTCGAAAAGTTCTGTTTTTGTCGAGAGTTCAGAAATAGGTGGAGCATCCCGATGAATAGACCATCGCTCTTCAGCCTTAACGTCTCCACCATTGTCGATTGGTTCTCCAAGCATGTTAAAGACTCGACCAAGGGTAGCGGGTCCAACGGGTACGCTTACTGGAGATCCGGTATCAACAACTTCTTGTCCTCTGATAAGGCCGTCTGTTGAGCCGAGTGCCACGCAACGAACTTTTCCTCCCCCAAGGTGCTGCTGTACTTCACCTACAAGTTCAAGCTTGACGCCCTTGTGATCGGCATCAATTCGGACTGCATTGTAGATTGCAGGCAGGGTGGATTCAGGAAACTCAACGTCAAACGTTGAGCCAATGACCTGTGTAACTTTGCCATTTTTTTTGTCAGAGGCGATTGCTGTTGCCATGAGGAAGAAACCTTGGGGTCTAGAGTACTTTGAGGATTGTAAGTCGTGGATGCCGTAAAAGCGGCCTTTCAGATGATTTGAACTATTGTTTGAGGGCTTCAACGCCACCAAGTATTTCCATGATTTCGCCGGTGATCTGTGTTTGTCTAGCTCGGTTATATCGCCGCGAGAGATCACTGATAATCCCCGAGGCGTTTTCTGTCGCGCCCTTCATTGCAACCATTCGTGCAACCTGTTCACTCACAGCGGAGTCGAGAAAGCACTTAAAGAGTCGCGACTGGAAACTTGCTGGGATGATCTCTTCGAGGATACTTTCAGCTGATGGATAGAAATCGTATTCTTCGGACGCAAGATTGCCCAAATGAGCCGATGCATTCTCTTCGTCAACGGCGGGATTTAAAGGAAGCAGTGTTTCAACAATTGCTTCCTGCTTGGCGATATTTACAAAGCGGGTGTAGACAACATCGAGGCGATCAATGTCACCTTGTATATAGGCGTTTAGATACGACGTGCCGATCGGCGACACTTCGTTAAATGCCGGCTTGTCTTCGAAATGGAGGTGTTCTTCATCGATCGTGATGCCACGAAACTTCAAGGCGTTAATGCCTCGTTTGCCAGATACTGTCACGTGTGTTTCGGTGTCACTGCCTGACCATTGACTCAGTAATCCCATCGCCTGTTTGACGGCATTGGAATTGTACCCTCCGCACAAGCCGCGATTTCCGGTCAGAACAAGAACAGCACTTCGTTGAGTTGGGCGACTTTCAAGCAACGGGTGTGATAAATCTTCACCGACGGCAGCAATGTTTTTTAAAATTTTTGCCAATTGCTGGGTGTAGTCACGTGCCGCAACTGAACGGTCCATAGCCTTCTTGAACCGGGCCGTTGCAATGAGTTCCATTGTTCGCGTTATCTTACGGATATTACGAACAGAACGTCGTCGACGGTCGAGAGCACGTGCATTGGCCATAGGAATTCTTCTCTTTCTCAGTTCGATCCGGCAAGAGAGGGTTCAGGTTTCTTTGTACCTTGAACCTGACGCTTGTATTCCGCAATCGCAGCCTCCAGCAGCCGTTCTGTCTCGTCATCAAGGGCTTTTGTTTCCTCAAGCCTTGAGCGAACCTCTGGTGTCTGGTCCCGTACAAATGTCAGAAACCCAGATTCCCACGCAGCGACTTCGTCTCGTTCGACGTTGTCGAGATGTCCACGTGTTCCTGCGTAAATGCTAAGAACTTGATCGACGATATCGAGAGGCTGATACTGGCCCTGTTTGAGTAGTTCAACCATGCAATAGCCACGGTCGAGCCTGGACTGCGTCGCGGCGTCGAGATCTGTTCCAAGCTGTGCGAATGCTTCGAGTTCACGGAACGAAGCGAGGTCCAGCCGAAGCCCCCCCGAAACCTTCTTCATCGCTTTTGTTTGGGCGGCTCCACCAACACGAGAGACCGAGATGCCAACGTTCATTGCTGGACGCTGGCCGGCAAAGAATAAATCGGGCTGAAGGTAGATTTGGCCGTCGGTGATCGAAATTACATTAGTGGGAATGTAAGCCGACACTTCGCCTTCAAGTGTCTCGATAATTGGTAAAGACGTGAGTGAGCCGCCGCCATGTTCATCAGAAAGCTTTGCAGATCTTTCGAGAAGACGACTGTGTGCATAGAAAACGTCACCAGGATATGCCTCACGCCCCGGTGGGCGACGCATGAGAAGTGACAGTTGTCGGTAGGCTGTGGCTTGCTTTGAGAGATCATCATAAACGATCAACGCGTGTTCGCCGTTGTACATGAACTCTTCTGCCATTGCAGTTCCAGAATAGGGTGCAATGTACTGAAGTGGTGCAGCAGTCGATGCTCCTGCGACAATCACCGTTGTGTAATCCATAGCACCGTGCTTACGTAACACGTCGATGGCGACAGCAACAGAGGAGTCTTTTTGCCCAACAGCGACATAAAAGCATTTTACGCCGCTGTGTTTCTGGTTGATGATTGCATCAATTCCGATGGCTGTTTTTCCCGTTTTACGGTCACCGATAATCAATTCTCGTTGACCGCGGCCAATAGGAGTCATCGCATCGATTGCTTTAATGCCTGTTTGCAGAGGCTCACGAACGGGCTGACGATCAGCGACACCCGGTGCGAGAGTTTCAACAGGCCTTCTTTTGTCAGTGGCAATTGGCCCTTTTCCATCAAGTGGATTACCAAGTGGGTCGAGAACCCGACCAATGACCGCATCACCGACGGGTACGCTTAGCAGTTTTCCAGTGCTTCGCACCTCATCACCCTCGTTTACTTTTAAGTAATCACCAAGAATGATGACACCGACAGAATTTTCTTCGAGGTTAAATGCCAATCCAGTGACACCACCTGGAAACTCCACCATTTCGCCAGCCATTACGCCAGATAGCCCCCAGACGCGAGCAATGCCGTCACCAACCTCAAGTACTTGCCCGACTTCTCGGACATCAATACCAGTTTGGTAGCGATCAATTTCCTCACGCAGAACCGAGGCGATCTCGTCGGTGTTGAATTTCATGGATACTCCTATGCTTCAAACGCTCCGCGAGCGACACTAAGCTCGTGGAGACGGAATGGTCGTAAACTGTGTCTTCGATCCGAACGACAAGGCCGCCGAGCAGATCTGGATTGACGGAAAAATGAGCGGTAAGCGACTCTCCGAGTGATTCTTCGACTGACTTAAGAATAGCAGCCTGTTCATCTGCGGTAATCGAGTTGGCAGTTGTAAGGACGGCTTCTCGTCGCCCTGCCCTCTGGTCTAATTCACGGCGCAGTGCATTGACCAATTCTGGCAGTAGACCGAGCCGTTCATGGTTGGCAAGCACCAGCAGTGCGTTAAGGGTAATGGTCGACACTCTTCCGGAAAAGGTTTTGCTGACAAGAGCAGTCTTATCCGATGGTGTTATACGAGGTGATTCAAGAACACTTGTGAGGCTGTCAACGCGAGGGAGTACATCTTCTACAATATGCGTTAATTCTTCGACTACTTCCGACTGGCATTGGTGTCGATCAGCAGCTTCAACAATTGCCTGAGCATAGACCTTTGCGAGTCTCGCTGACCCAATGTCATGAGGTGCATCCAGCGGTGATGAACGATTTGATTTGTCGGTAGTCATACGATTTTAATTTTTTTCACTGCCTTAGTTGGCACTTGGCGATGTTGGAAGACTTGCGACAGATTCACGTACAAGACGACTTTTATCCTCAGGGCTGATCTTCTCTCGAATGAATTTCTCAGCCATGCCGACAGCAAGGTCGCCCGCTTTTTCAGCGAGTTGTGCAATGGCATCGTCTCGAGACATTTCGATTTCTTTTTTGGCTCGTTGCTTTTCTTCGTCAGCCGCTTGCCGTGCCTCAGTTACGATGGCCTGTTTCGTTGTTTCAGCGTCACGCCGAGCTTCATCAAGCATTCCCTTGACTTCTTCTGATGCTTCGGCGAGCCGCCGTTCGTATGAGGCGAGTTGATTTTTTGCATCGTCATGCGCGTTTTGTGTTGCAGCGATCATGTCGGCAATCCCCTGCTCGCGAGCATCGAGCCCCTTCATGATGGGTTTCCAGGCAACTGCTGAAAGCAGGAGCATGAGCATGAAAAAAACAGCAAATGACCAGATCGCCAGATCTCTCCGCAGTTCTGCAGGGCTTTCGAAGTCTTCCAGAGATGTGCCAGGAGGTGGATTTGCCCCAATTTCAGAATGGTGCCCCCCATGATTTTCATGGTGCTCATCAGCGGCGTGAGGTGTCTCTGAACTCCAAGCGTTGCTTGTTGAGGATGACACAGTCAGTATCACCATCAGAGCAAGAAGGCATGAGCGTCCAAGCCGGAAAGCTGTGTGTAAATAAGACATCTGTGGCTCCTGTGGCAGACCGCTTTGCGTGAACATTTTTACGGCGTGTGGTTGCAAGCTGTTTGCGATGATCGCTGGGTTGACACGATGCCTTGCGGTCATAATGAAGTTCATATCAAAGGTGTCACTTCAACAGGTGTGAAATCATTCCAAATATATTTCCAGGCTCGTTGTCAGAT
>CAJQGO010000007.1 GCA_905477565.1 uncultured Planctomycetota bacterium | reverse complement strand
CGTTTTCAAACACCACGCCTTCCCGGCCGATTCGATCAATGTTGGGCGTTGAGATCACATCGTTAAGCGACGGGTTATCTTCTTCAGCGTAAATACCTGCATACCGACCCCAATCGTCGGCAAAGAAGAACAGTATATTTGGCCTCTCATCATCCGCCTGAGCATGAGCGAAGGATGCCACCAAAAGGAGTGCAAGTAAAAAAATGCCACGGCAGCCAAATATTCTATTCATGGATTCAATGCTTTTCTTACGTTTGCAGGGGGAAATCGGACAGTACCACATCTACCAAAATAGATTCAAAATGTCGTGCGATGGCTTTTCATTACGTTCTATCGACTGAAGCAAATATCTTTCTCATTTCATCACGGACTGCAGTCTGATCATTTTGTTCTTCTGGGTCATTCTCCGGATGACCTAACTTGTTGACTTTGGTCAACATTCCCTTGTCGGTATAGATCCAATCCTTGGTTCTGATGTGTCGTTCTTTCTTATACTCGATGTGCACCCATTCTTTTGAAGGAGCATCTTCTCCTCTAAGTTGCGGCAAGAAGCTTTGTCCGTGAACGCGTTGCATCGGCTCTGGAGCTGAAGCAATTTCCAGAAATGTTGGAAGAAAATCTGCCAGCTCGACCAGATCATCACACTGTGTTCCTGACTCAACAGTCCCCGGCCACCTGACAATGAGAGGAACTCGTGAACCTCGATCAGTCATCGTCATCTTGCCGCCCTTGACCTTGCTACGGTTGTCCCCCCAGACCGAAGTCACGCGACCATGCGTGCCATTGTCTGCGCAAAAGAGAATAATCGTATTATTGCTGATTCCAAGGTCATCGACAGCGTTCACCAGCCGCCCAACATTCTTGTCAAGGTACTCAACCATTTCCGGAAAACACTCGGGGCCGCTCTTTTGCTCTGAGTCGGGAAGTCGACTGGTCGCCGCACCGCCAGGAACCCTGACATAGGGAGTATGAACCAATAACGCCGGGTAATAGACGAGGAACGGCTCGTTTTTTTTTCGATTCATAAAGTCGATCAAAAAATCTGCAAGAACGTCTGGGCCAAACCGCTCGGCAATCGCATCCTCTTCAACCTTGCCGTTCATGCGGAAATGCGGCTGGTAGTAGCGTGACCTCTTGTTGCCGTCCCGATCAAACATTTGCCAAAGACAATATTCGTCAAAGCCAAAAGCCTTAACCGTATCGTTGCGTTCAAGCCACGAGACATTCCACTTTCCGGCAATCGCAGTTGCGTACCCCACTTTCTTTAGTTGATTGGCAAAAGTATTGAACTGCTTCGGATCCAGGTAGGTGTCATCGCTCCACTTCGCCAGCACATGCTTGATACCGGTGAACCTCGGATAGGTACCCGTCATGATTTCGGCTCTGGATGGAGAACAGGCAGGGTTCGCAAAGCAATGGGTAAACACCATTCCGTCTTCTGCCAGTTTGTCGATATATGGCGTCCGGACACCATGGCCACCGTAGGTATTCAGTGGTTCAATCCCGAGGTCATCAGCAAAGATCAAGACAATGTTCGGAGTGTCGCGATCCAAACGCCCGGTTGAAGCCTGTTTCTTTTTTCCCTGAAGTGTCTTTTCCCAGTCCTCATGCTCTGTCTTGAATTTCTGGAAGCGACGGTACTCTTCGGCTGAGATCGTGCCATCAGAGTTTGTATCGATATGAGGAAACAGCCACTCCCAGCCTTTCTTCTCACTGTTCCACTCTTTCTGCGACTGCCAACGGACGGACTGATCAGGCTTTTGCTGATCGTGAATCGACTCCTGAACTCGTTCGAGTTTCTGTTCCAACACGTCAAGCTTCTGCCGAAGCGTATCGTAGGGAACGTCCTGCACAGGAATATCAGCATCGGCCGCCATGGCGGCGGCAACGCCTGCTGATTCACCGAGGACCATCCAGACAGGTTCCATACGAAGCGACGTAAAGGCGATGTGACTTGCCGAGACGCAGACAGGCACGATCAGGTTATCGCACTCACCTTTCCGCGGCACGACAGCCTCATAGGGGATCTTGTAGCTGCCGTTGTATTTCCCGTTGTCGAGGTAGACGATAGAAAATGCACCTCCTTGCAGAGCGACTTTGCCATCTTCCACGACGACAGCGTACGGCCAATCATCAACCCCATAGGCTGCAAGCCCAACCGTATGAGGTGGGTCAGTCGTACCCTCGAGGTCTTTCTGGGTCACAACGTACGATGAAACCATCCGACGAGCTTGGCGGACATACAGCTGATTAGGCCAGCCGCCGGTCTCATCGAACACTCCCTTCCTGAAGGAAGTCTTCATCGCACGCTGCTTCATGATTTTGGGGGCTGAAGGATCCGTCTTTGCGAAATGAATCGAGTTGACAAGAAACTCCTGATGGAACTTCCAGATTTTCGACCGCGTTACCCAATCACCGTTTGGGTAGCTCTCATTGCACCCGTAAACAGTCGACCCCATTAGATTGCGATTCGATTGGGCACCGCCAACAAACGGTGCCTTCTTATGCACCGTGAACTTGTTGAGTGTTGTTCTCATATGTCGATTTGAAAAGATGTCGACACCATCACGAATGGCTCGGCGATACACTTCAAATTCAGCTGGATCATAATTCGTTGGCTCAGGAATAGGTATGCCCTTCCCGCTCATATCGAACTCGTGGCGAAAACAGTAACCCATCGACAACGAGTCAGCACTGCCCAAAGGACCGACCTTCCGATCTTGCACGAATGGGACCAATCCACTTTCAGAATTCCCGGGTTCTATGTAGGGGTCGATGTCATGAACCCAAAGGCTCGGACGTACTCCGGCAAGTGATTCATCGTAGTGCTCGCGTGACTCACGACCCCAGGTGTAGCTGACGCCGCTCAGCCCGAGCACGTCACCCTCGTACGAACAATCAATGAACACTTTCGCAGAGACGGTGATGGCATTCCGCTTCTCCGGTTCAGGAATGGGACAGCCTGTTTCATCGACCGGGGCATAGTCGAGCGTGATGGACCGGATTGAATTGGACTGGTTGGTCACAGCGAAGGACTCGTTCATCGCAATCGGCTTTTTGCGTGTTGGCGAGTCAATTGTTCTATCGTTTACCTGAACTTTACCGACACGGTGGTTGTAAATTACTGTGATGCCGCGGTCCTCAACAGCTTTCTTGAATCGCTCACGATACTCTTTGTTACCGACACCTTGTACGGCATGTCCGCCATGAGCTCTTGGTTGCTCCTTGACTCCCTCCATCAAAATCTTGTAGGTCGAACCACCGACTGTATTACCTTTGCCCCAGTCAAGATGGTTGATACCTCCACCAGTCATGCCACCAAGCCAGCGACTTGGTTCGACAAGAATGACATTAGCCCCTTCTTTGTCAGCGGCCAACGCTGCCATTACGCCACTGGCTGTGCCGCCATACACACAAATATCGACTTTGTGATGCGCAACCTCCGAAGCCAGGCAGTCTTGGCAGACCAGAAGAACATTGAGGGCAATAATCGATGCGGTGAGATATTTATTAAAAATGCCTCGCGTTTTAAGTGTCGGTTTAAACAACCTCAAACCCCTTTCGCTGCATGCGTTTCTGAAACCCATTGGCTTGTTCGTCACCAATGACCTGCTGCTTGGTAGCGTCCCACTTCAACGATCGTCCCAGACGAACGGCGATGTTCGCCAGATGACACGTATTGAGGTGCCGGCAATGACTTTCCGCATCAGAAATTGGAGTATCTCGTGAATCGCAACAAGCGAAAAAGTTTTCACGATGACTTAGCTTGTCTTGGCCTTTTCGCAATTTGGTAAACAGGTCTTCCGGCAGCGGATTCTTAGCAAGGTCTTCAATAGGGCTACCGGTCAACTTGCCCCGATTCACAAAGTAACGCCCCCCGTCACTTTCGAACATGATGCCGTTATCAAAACCGAGATCTTTCGCATCGTTGACGATCAACATCTCAACTCCATCCGCAAAGACACATCGCACTTTGAACGATGTCGCCGTGTTATAGGTATTGCTGACCGTTGGCACGCCATTTTCAAACGCCACCGGGTGCTCAGCGTGAACCAATTCGATTAACTCAGGTCCAGGCAGATCCGGTGCGATAGCCCACTGGGCGATATCGACATGGTGAGCACCCCAGTCCGTCATTTTGCCACCGGAGTATTCATACCACCAGCGAAAGTTCCCGTGACAACGTTGTGTAATGTAGTTGACACTTGGCGTCTGGCCCTGCCACATATTCCAGTTCAGGTTCGATGGCGGACTGGACGTGTCGAACGTGGGGCCTTTAGGACCAGAGCCAATGGCTACAGTCACACGTTTCATCTTGCCGAGACGCTGCGAATGTGCCAGAGCCACTGCCGTTTGAAATTTCGGGCTGCTGCGTTGTTGTGTGCCCACTTGAAGAACGCGGCCCGTTTCCTTGATGACACGGCCAAGCGTGCGGCCTTCGTCGATTGTCAGGGTGGCGGGCTTTTCGCAGTAGACGTCCTTGCCGGCACGCATGGCGTCGATCGCAATCTTCACGTGCCAATGGTCTGGGGTACAGACAAAAATGGCATCAATGCCTGGCGCATCAATGAGATCCCGATAGTCAGAGAACTGCTGAGCTTTTCCAGCAGCGTACTCAGCGTTGTATTGTTCAAGATGTTGTCTATCTACATCGGCAATCGCCACAATGTCGGCAAGCCGCTTCAACCCTCTAGCGTGGGAACGAGCAATGCCTCCATTGCCAACGACACCCACTCGCGGCCGTTCATTCGGCGAGCGACGTTCCTCGGATTGCACAGTAGAAGTAAAACAGCCGACTAAACCCCCCGTTGCTACGCCACTGCACGCCTTTAGCACTTCTCTTCGTAGGAGTTTTTTATTCATCGTGATTGTCTTCTCCTTGTGTCTCACACATGACGTTCACCTGCTACGGCAACCACCAGATGTCTCCAATGCTTCTGCTTTTCTATGAAAGTATCGCAGTGATACCGGTTGGTCCCCGATTTCTTACTACCCGTGCACTTCAAGAGGATCAGGAGCACTAGTGCGATACATCAAGGGATTCTTGCACGAGATGTTCACAGAGGACCAATCTTCTGTTGTTAGTCATTTTTTCCAACACCTCAGACAAACAATTCTCTTCGCACTGTGCCTTTATTGGCTAACTCAAAGGGTCGGCCACTGGCTGCCTTTTCTTCGAGGTTTGGATCAATCCCAAGCCGCCATGCTATGGATGCGTTGAAATCTGTGACATCCACAACATTCTCGTCCGCATGCTTTCCGTCCGGAGTAGTGGTTCCGTAAATCTGACCAGCCTTCACTCCAGCCCC
>CAJQGO010000006.1 GCA_905477565.1 uncultured Planctomycetota bacterium | reverse complement strand
CCAAACTTTTCCTTCAGTGAATTATTTATGACCCTGTAGTGAACATACACGCGAACCGAATTTGATGGGTTTGATTTTGCTTTTACTCCAAGGCATTGAACAATAATTTCAGGGTCACCCGAAGTCACAGTCACTGACTTTGATGCCATTGTTTCTTTACCGAAACCAACTGATTGTCCCGCAACAATTGCAATGCATCCGAACAATAATATTCGTAATCTCATGAGCCAACATTTCTGTTTGGTATGCCATTCTTGAGGAGTAGCGTCGCCTCGAAATGAAGACTTCACTTTAAGGCAACGTCAATCCTGTCCATTAAAAACATCCTAAGCTGGTCACTACTTAGACCCATTACTATTCGTAGTTGGTTTTTCAATCTCAAGAGTTTCGAGCAATTTGCTATGACCTTGAATTGCTTTCTCTATCGAGGACTGCATCTTTTCAACCGTTGACTTTGCAGCCTTTGGTTCAATTGGTTTCTGGATCGTAATTTTATTCAAATCTGCTTGATGAAGCCGTGCATTCTGAACGTGATCCTCTACCTCCGAAATAGCTTTCACGGCTTCAGTATTTTTGTGCACTGCGGCCTGGTTCTTCATTTGGCCAAGATGCTGTTGAGTCTTCGCCAAATGGTTACCAATCGAATCATGGGCCATACGAGCAACAGATGGATCCACTATCTCGGCAGTCGAAAGGTACTTGCTGTAATGCGAGGCGTGGTTCTGAGCACTATAAAGATGGCTGTGTGAACTGTGGCCATGGTATTCCGAGTAGTACCCGGCAGCTTTTGAACCAGCATTTTTCCACGACTGAGCAACTGCAGGAACCGCTACTGCCGCGACGCACAAACCAAGTGTGATGAATTGCAAACGGCGAATCATCGTGAGTCTCCTATTTTTTAGTTTTTGAGTCCAAACTACAGGCTGTTGTTGGACAGAGAACGTATTTGCCTCTATTGTACCGGACAAAATATGATTCATCCAGTTTTTACTCGATGATGAAGCAGAATGTTTGGACGAACGTTTGAATCTGAGCAATTGGACATTTCCCTAGCACCAAAGAGATCTTTAAATTAGAGAAGAATAGGTGATGCCGTAATGAAGATGCCTTATTGTTTGAAAAGTTTACTCTTGATTGCAGCAGTCAGTATATTTTTGTCTCATTCACTTGTTGCACTCGGCAGTCGCCCCAATATTGTTGTCATCATGGCAGATGACCTTGGGCTTGGTGACATAAGTTTTCATGTTCGATCAATCCAGCACGAAGCACCCGTCGTTGAAACTCCTACGCTCGACGACCTTGCATCTCAATCACTCTGGTTTACTGACGGCCATTCAGCTACAGCCCTCTGCGCTCCTACTCGCTACGCCGTCATGAGTGGCAACAACAACTACCGCTCCTATGCTCCGTGGGGTGTGTGGAGCACTTTTGGCGAGACGGCGTTCCGGCCTGACCATGCAACACTCGGAACTGTTGTTCGTGACGCTGGCTACCAAACGGGATTTATTGGAAAATGGCACCTAGGTGGTGACTTTTATATTCCGGGAACTAAATCTTTTTATCGTGGACCGAAAAATGGTGATCTTACCGACAAAGTTGATATGACGCGGTTCATCTCCGGCGGCCCGAGAGATTGCGGATTCGAGTATGACTTCACTGCACCATGCGGCATCCAGGGTCCAATTTACTTGCTTTATGAAAATCAGGTGTGGAGCCCTCTAGCCGACAACTCACAAATCATTTTCCTCAGCGAGGATACTGCCGTTCACCCCAAAGACATGAGCGACAAGGGGCCTGGATTAGGTGATTCACAATGGGACTCCCGTGAAACAGGCCAGCGTCTTTCAGAAAAAGCGGTTGATTTCATAACGCATGCCGCAACAGACACCAAACCATTTTTCCTGTATTACTGCTCACCAATGGTTCATCTACCACATTGTCCTCCTGATGTTTTTGATGGAAAAAAAATAAAAGGGCAAACACCAACTAACCACCTCGACATGCTTCTCGACCTTGACATGCAAGTGAAACGAATTGTCACTGCTCTTAAAGCCACCAAGCAGTACGACAACACGCTGCTAATTGTCACCTCTGATAACGGTGGTCTCGCTGATCGGCCAGCAGAAAAAGAAGGGCACCGATCAAATGGCGGATGGAAAGGCAACAAGAATTCTCCACTGGAAGGAGGCCATCGTGTTCCATTCTTTGCAGTATGGCCGGGCCGAATTACTCCTGGCTTTACAGAAGAACTCGCCAGCAATCAGGACATTCTAGCAACGCTTGCGGCCCTGGTTGGCACACATATTCCAGACAATCAGGCGATGGACTCAAACAATCTGCTCCCCCTGTTTACAGGAGACGGAACGTTCCAAAAAAGAGACGTCTTCCTTCAACAAGCCGGTTCGCAGTGCGAAGTCATGGTGCGAAAAATGCCCTACAAACTGATCATGCAAAGTGATCAGAAACGCTCCCACTTCACACCTACAAAACTCTTTAACCTACGCGATGACCCGCACGAAGACACTAACCTTCTTGAACAACCAAGCTATCAACCCATAGCGCAGTCGCTCTTGTCAGAATATAAAAACCTCATTGAGTCGAAGCGTTCGACAGTTCCGGGCCACTGATAAAAAGCCTACAGGATAAGGATTTCTCATATTTAGGCAACGATTCTTTTAATTACATTTCTGAATTCAACAGCCCCAACAACTCAGATACCTTTTGAAATAATTATGCTGACGTCATACTGGATTTACTTTTTCGTTCAATCAAACTAGAGAATTTAATCATGGATACTGTCTTTTTTCGAACTGTTATACTGTGGGCTGTATTTTTCATTTGCCTTTTGAGCCCATCCTCGAACATCAAAGCTGAACTTTACGAAGTCCGCAGCTATATTCTTGATGTCGACAGCGACGAGGATGCAGTCGACGAGTACATATCAACTGCCCTCATCCCGGCTCTCAAGCGACATGGCATTGGACCGGTTGGTGCTTTCACAAACGCTCCAAGTGATGAGGCCGAGAGCAAAACCGTATTTGTGATCATTCCTCATGAAGACCCCTCGGCAATGGCACATGATCGTGACGTTATTCAATCTGACCAGCAGTACCAAGGTGACGCGGCAGCCTTTTTTGCGAGAGGCAATCGGGACAAATGTTACCAACGGATATCGAGTGAACTTTTGGTTGCGATGGAGTGTTGGCCTAAGGTAAAAGTTCCAGCAGGAGTCACTCTCAACAAGAATCGTGTGTATGAACTCCGAGTTTATGAAAGTGCTCACGAAAAACTGGGACAACTTAAGGTAGATATGTTCAATAACGGTGAGGTACCGATTTTTCTTGACTGCGGAATTACTCCGATATTTATCGGGCAAGCCGTGATTGGTCCGTACACCCCAAACCTTACCTATCTGACAATGTATCCGAGCGAAGAATCGCGACTTCAGGCCTGGAAATCATTCCGAGAACATCCCGCCTGGAAAGCACTTAGTAAAGTGGCAAAGTACAAAGGAACGGTCAGCAAGATTCATAAGTATGTTCTTGTGCCAAAAGTCTATTCAGAAATGTAATGAAATAAACTGATGTGCTCAGCTAAATCAATTACCTTTGGCTGGTTTCGTAAGTTTATTTAAAACCTTTTGTTCTTCTTCGAACACTTTACGAAAAGGTGTATAGATTGTTTCATCCGCAGACCATCGTTTCGGCTCTGGATCAGGCTTTTCAAGCCTTCCGGATGGGTAGTCTCTTCCACGCATGCTTTCGTCAATTGACTGAGAGAACTGTGCATACTCACGCATTAACTTCTGGAAGACCAGTGGTTTTTCCTGAGCAATACTTTTTGACTCAGTAGGATCGACTACAAGATCAAACAGTTCCTGAGACTCTTTCTCCTGCTTGCCTTTTTTCGTGTTTTTAGATGTGTTTAAAATAACCAACTTATATCGTCCGTTAATCCAGGCACCGCCACCGTTCCAGCGAAAACCCATTGGCTTCTTGCGATTGTTTGACTCGCCGTCAAAGAGTCGGCACAAACTGACACCATCATGCACCGGCAGCATGGTTTCTTCTGGAAGCCCCACAACCTCAAGAATCGTGGGAAAGATATCGACTGCACCAGCCTGAAACTGTGTGACTTTTGGTTCAATTCGTGACGGCCACTCAACAATCGAAGGCACGCGCAAGCCCCCCTCGTAAAGAGTTCCCTTTGAACCTCGCAATGACACCATGCCATCAATCGATTCATTCAATTGACCAACCGTTGGCTGAAAATCTTTATTTGGCAAGCCGCCATTATCTGATGAAAACCAGAGCAGCGTATTGTCTGCGATACCAAGCTCTTGAAGACCACCACGAAGTGCACCGATACTTCTGTCCATTGCTACAAGTTCACCGTAGTGTCGCTGTGCCTGAAATGACAATTGAGGGAATTGCTCCCTATCTGATTCCAAAGACGCCCAAGGAGAATGTGGCGTTCCAAACCAGATAACTGTAAACGTTCGTGCATCAGAATTTTTATTAAGTTGTTCTTTCAGAAAGCGTAGCGCCTCCATCACGACTACTTCGGAAGAGTCACCTATCTTTTTTTCAAAATCACCAGCTGGTTTTCCACGTTGCCCCATGAGTGGATCCATATCAAAAAAATTTGTTACCGAAAGCCAGTGGCCGAACCCGAAAACATCCGGTCGGCGTTCATCGTTTGGTAAAATTGGAATACCAGCTCCTCGAATTCCATTCAAATGCCACTTACCGAAATGACTCGTTACGTAACCAACTTCAGCAAGTGCCTGAGGAATAGTTTTTTCTTGTAAACGTAAAGGGTATCCGTGCGACATCACGCCAGTACGCTCGTGTGTGCGCCCGGTAAGCACGGTTGCCCGAGTCGGTGAACACACCGGACC
>CAJQGO010000005.1 GCA_905477565.1 uncultured Planctomycetota bacterium | reverse complement strand
ATAAACCTCTTCCTAAAGGCTACAGCTGGCGTCTTGGTCATGATGTGGATTCGCTGGACGTTACCGCGATTGCGAATTGACCAAGTTATGACGACATGCTTGAAATACTGCACTCCGATTGCAGCCGCCATGTTTGCCGGCGTCATGCTTTGGCAGCTGTTTCTTCCAGGAGGGCTTGTTGCAGGCGGTTTCCGGAATGCCGCCGGTGTGCGAGAGGGATGGCTTGAGCAAAGTATTAACCAAGAGCCGTTAAATGAAGACGCTTTAAGTGACATTGTCCCATCACGTCGAATCGTGGAGGTGTCGCGATGAATCACGAGGCCTTCGGCTTGTCGACAAATCTGTTTGCGTTTCTTGATTGGCACGGTTTTTTCTTTTTGTTGTTTGCTGGGGTTGCGTGTGTTGCAGCAGTAATGGTCGTGCTCTCGGACAATGTTGTTCGTATGGCACTGCACCTTGTTCTTTCGTTGGGTGCTACTGCCGGTCTTTTTTTTCTGGCTGGTGCAGAGTTTGTCGGTGCTATGCAATTGATGATTTATGTTGGTGGAACGTTAGTTCTGCTTGTATTTGGTGTGATGCTCACAGCTCAGACTCAGTTGGTTGCCCTGCGGACGCCGGCAGGCGATCGAGTCATTGCAGGCATTCTGGCAGCATCACTTTTAGCCGTTTTGGTGCAGGCCGCATTTTCTATCGAGTCGTGGCAGAAGTCGGGGCAAGGCGTGGCTACTGCACCGACGGCAACACCTCTTGGCATGGCTCTTGTTGGGGTCCGTGTGGATCAGGTTGAGGAAGAAAACTTGGTGCGACCAAAGAGCGGATATCTTCTTCCCTTTGAAATAGTGTCAGTCCATCTCTTAGTTGTTTTAGTTGGGGCGGCGTATCTAGCGAGAGCAAAGCGGCGTCGCGTTCCTCGCTCAGTTGATTTAGTCGCTTCTGCAGATTCAACGAAGCCGATGTCGTCTGTTGCTGCTTCCTCTACTCTTGTCGCGGGAGGCCCGAAATGACATTTGTATTGTGTGGGGTCGTGAGTGTTTCGCACTATCTTGTTGTCGGCGCGGTTCTCTTCACCTGCGGTGTTGTTTGCATGGCTCTCAAGCGCAACGCACTGGGTGTTCTCATGGGTATAGAACTTGTTCTCAATGGCGCAAATATCAACTTCGTTGCTTTTGGTTCAGAGTATCTTGCAGGAGATGGTAGATCAGTGCTCGGACTTGATGGAGAAGTGATGGCCCTGTTTGTTATTTTACTGGCCGCAGCAGAAGCCGCTGTGGCACTGGCTATCACACTTAATTTTTATAACAACCACGCTACGGTCGATGTTGATCGAGCGGATGACTTGCATGGGTAATTGAATTCACAGGATTTTTGAATCCCCGGGCGTACATTCGGGTGTTTAAAGGTATTACGAAATAAAAGAATGGCTGCCGCACAACTCTTACCAATTTTGCTCGGAATTGCATGGCTAATTCCACTCGCTTCATTTGTGGCGATTCTGTTTTTTGGCACCCGCATGGGTGCTCATGGAAAAGGTGCCGCGACGGTTGCGACTTCAGCTATTGGTGCCTCTTTATTTCTGTCGCTTGTAGCCTTGGTCGCTTGGACAATGGCTGGCCATCCAGTGCCATCACCTCACCACGATGAGGGACATGCTTCCGTCATGAAAACTGATGCCGGGCAATCGTCTGGTTCGGTTCAGCCTGTGGCGTTCCGTTCGCCGGGACTCAGTGATGCTGAAGGTAGTCATGTAAGTGGCCATGAAGAGCATGTCAGTTCGATCTCGTATTCCGGCGATTGGTACACGCTTTATGCAAGTAGGTCGCTTCGATTGTCTATCGGGTGGTATATCGATTCGTTAACTGTCCTGATGTTCGTTGTGGTTACTTTCATTGCAACGTGCATCCACATCTATGCTGCTGGCTACATGCATGATGAACTTCATGATGTGACCGACTCGGAAGTTCAGCTCGCAACAGGTGAGCCACTTCATCGAGAGGGTCGTTTCCATCGTTTCTTTCAAGCACTTTCCCTGTTCTGTTTTTCAATGTTGGGGATAGTAATAGCCGGCAACCTTGCGATGGTATTTATCTTTTGGGAATTGGTCGGTATCTGTTCTTGGTTTCTCATCGGCTTCTATTTTGAACGCCATTCAGCATCAACGGCTGCAAATAAAGCGTTTATCGTAAATCGTGTGGGTGACTTCGGCATGCTTATCGGCCTTATGGCACTGTGGGGTGGTCTTGGGACATTGCATTTTGGTGACAGCGTAAATTCAGCCACAGATCAGGTCGAGCCAGGCTTGTTTGAACTGGTTCGACCTGCTGAAAACCATCATGAGCAGCAGGTGCCGGATGGTCTAGTGGTTTTTGCTGCGGCTGATCAGATCGAGAAGATGGCTGCTGGCAATCCAAGTAGAAGTGAGTTGCGTCGTGAAGTTGCCGCTGCTGTACCGGGCTGGCGTGAACAAGGGTACGGAAGATGGCTTTTGTTTGTCGCAGGCCTTGGTATTTTTTGTGGCTGTGTGGGAAAGAGTGCACAGGTCCCACTTTTTGTCTGGTTGCCAGATGCAATGGAAGGACCAACACCAGTATCAGCCCTTGTGCACTCCGCCACTATGGTGGCTGCGGGCGTGTACCTGGTTGGACGTTTTTTTCCAGTGCTCACTCCAGATGTTTTGTTGGTCATAGCGTATACCGGAGGCGTAACGCTTTTTATCGCTGCTACAATCGCCATAACGGCCACCGACATCAAGCGTGTGCTTGCCTACTCAACAGTGAGTCAACTTGGTTATATGATGCTTGCACTTGGTGTAGGGGGATGGGTGGCGGGCCTTTTTCATCTGATAACCCACGCTTTTTTTAAGAGCCTTCTCTTTTTGTGTTCGGGATCAGTCATTCATGCTTGCCATACAAATGACATGCGTAAGATGGGTGGTCTTTTAAAAGTGATGCCGTATACAGCCTGGACAATGCTCATTGGGTGCCTTGCTATTATCGGTGCAGGGGTTCCCTTTGTATTGGGCTTTAGTGGTTACTATTCAAAAGATGCGATTCTCGCCCAAGCCCTTCTTTTTTCTCGGACGAATCCCCAGCATTCAGTTCTCTACGTAGCTGTGGCAGGCGGGGCATTTATAACGGCGTTTTATATGTTTCGTCTCTGGTTTATGACGTTTGCAGGATCGCCTCGCGATCAGCATGTTTTTGAACATGCCCATGAGTCCCCCCGAGTAATGACGGCTCCACTCGTTGCTCTTGCTGTTTTTGCTGTTGTCGCTGGCTGGGCATTGCCTGGTGGGCTAGGCGTTGAAAGCCTGCTGGAGCAATCACGTCCGGCCGGCACTGCAGAGGCCATTACAACAGCGGGAATCCTTGGGAATATCACGTTGCCTGCTGAGCACGAAAGTCATGTTGGTGCGATTCACGTCACGGCTACACTGACAGCATTCCTGACGGCACTTGCCGGTGTTCTTCTTGCTGCGGCTATGTATCTGAAGCCTCTGGTGTCACCGGTAGCTGTCGCTCATGCAGCTCGTCCAATTTATACTTTTCTGGTTCATAGATGGTACGTTGATGAGCTTTATAACGTGCTCTTCGTTCTGCCAACACTTGGTGTGGCACGGTTCATAAGTGCTATTGATACTCAGGTGATCGATCGGTTGATTAATTCACTTGCTTGGACAGCTCGACAGATTGCGAGCGTGGATGCCTGGTTTGACCGAGTGGTTGTTGATGGCATTGTGAATGTAGCTGGCAGTGTTACTTGGAAGGCTGGGCTTGAATTGAAGCGAGTTCAGACAGGTAACCTTCGCCAGTATGTAATGTTTATTGTTGTTGGTACTGTCGCAATATTTGTCCTTGCAACACTTTTGTTTCGGACTTCATTTGCTGGTTAGAATTTCCCCCGCCGTTCATGGAATATCACATGGCACCCGCTGAGAACCCCGCCTTTTGGCCGCTTACACTTATCGTCTTTTTACCTGCTCTTGTGGCAGCAGGTTTATCGTTGCCGATTATCCCCAGAGCGCGTGAAGAAATCATTCGGTGGAGCACACTCGCGACTACCGCTGTTGTCTTCCTGTTGTCTCTGTGGATTGCTGTACCGCAGTTTTTTGGTGCCGTTGGTCCCGGGCAGTTTATTGTGGGGCAGGCGGGCATGCAGGGGGTTGTGAAACTGCCTTGGATTGAGTCTTTCGGCATTGAATATCTGCTAGGTATTGATGGGATCAGTCTGCCTCTCGTTGTTTTGACTACGTTTATTTCCATGTTGGCCGCTGCAGCAAGTTGGTCGATTAAAAAGCATGTGAAGGCGTACCATATTCTGTTTCTCCTGCTCGAGACAGGCATGCTCGGTGTCTTTGTTTCGCTTGACTTCTTCCTGTTCTATGTTTTCTGGGAAGTCATGTTGTTACCGATGTATTTTCTCATTGGTGTGTGGGGTGGTCCACGGCGTGAGTATGCGGCCATCAAGTTTTTTCTTTACACATTGCTTGGTAGCGTGCTGATGCTCATAGCAATTCTCATGCTGTACTTTACAAGCGACGTTCGGTTGCTCTCTGATGAGCAGCTTATTGCGACACATGTAGTGCAGCCTTCAACAGCAACCCAGGAGATAGCGGCATTACGTTCTGCTGAAAGTGCTGTCCATACGTTCAATCTGATGGCGTTGGCTGCTGTTGGTCAATTGCCGAACTCCCCATTCGCAGCAGTAACCGTCTGGCTTGGAATGAGTCTTGAGACTTGGGCTTTTCTGCTACTTCTCATCGGTTTTGTTATCAAAGTACCGGTCTTTCCGGTGCATACATGGCTGCCTGATGCACATGTCGAAGCTCCAACGCCAATTTCAATGATCTTGGCCGGAGTCTTATTGAAACTTGGTGGGTATGGCATCCTGCGTATTTGTTATCCGATCTGTCCCGGTGCAGGCTTGTCTTTGGCGTGGCTGGTTTGTGGCGTAGGCGTTGTGTCAATGGTCTACGGAGCCTTTGCTGCTCTTGCCCAAACAGACTTCAAACGCATGGTTGCATATAGTTCAGTCAGTCATATGGGTTACGTGATGCTTGGGCTTGGCGTCTGGAGTGCCGTAGCAGGGCAGGAGTATCGTTGGGAGTTCTGGGCTCAGGGTGTGAATGGGGCCATGTTCCAAATGCTTGCTCATGGAATCAGTTCCGCTGGCATGTTCTTTATGGTGGGAGTGCTTTATGACCGTGTTCATCATCGAAACTTAAATGAGTTCGGTGGGATTTTCGGCAAGATGCCCGTCTACAGTGGGTTGGCAATAGTTATCTTCTTCGCTGGCTTGGGACTGCCCGGACTCTGTGGTTTTAT
>CAJQGO010000004.1 GCA_905477565.1 uncultured Planctomycetota bacterium | reverse complement strand
GGAGACGCTCTCTTGGCCGGCCCTCGTGAAGAAAGTGACAATTGAGGTCACCAACACGTTCACCATCCCACCGAAGGGCCAGTTGACCATTCCCTGTAAATGTACCGATAGGAGTTGCTTCAACGCCTTCTAGTCTGGCAACCTCCGCAAGACGGGGCCATTCTGAAGGAGAGACAGCAAGTACCATTCGCTCTTGCGCTTCTGAAATCCAGACCTCGGTGGCTGAAAGACCATCGTACTTCAAAGGTACCTTTTCCAGATCTACTTCGGCACCTAGTTCAGCCCCCATTTCTCCGACAGCACTCGATAGCCCTCCTGCCCCACAATCTGTAATGGCATGAAAAAGATGTTCTTCAGACGCAGCCAACACAAAATCCGTGACTGTTTTTTCGTGAATAGCATGACCGATTTGCACTGATCCGCCCGATTGATTTTCACTCTCACTTGAAAGCTCAATGCTGGAAAACGTTGCACCGTGGATACCATCACGGCCTGTTCTGCCACCAGCAACAACGACGAGATCACCAGGTTCAACACGACCATCCGCAGAATCACGGGGCATGAGCCCCACTGTGCCACAGAAAACGAGAGGATTTCCAAGGTAGCCAGGGTGAAATGCCACAGCCCCAGCAATGGTTGGGATGCCCATTCGGTTGCCGTAATCTCGTACACCGGCAACAACTCCGTGAAGTAATTTTTTTGGTGGAATAACACCAGGTGGAATTGTTTTCGCTGGTGTGTTCAATGGAGCTACACAGAAGACATCTAGATTTGCAAGTGGCTTTGCACCATGCCCGGTGCCAAGCACATCACGGATCACACCTCCCAGACCGGTTGCAGCACCTCCGTACGGTTCAATAGCAGAAGGATGATTATGGGTCTCGACTTTGACACAGATGTCGTGATCACCATCAAAGCGAACAACGCCAGAATTATCACTGAATACACTTACACACCAGTCGTC
Organism: uncultured Planctomycetota bacterium; assembly: GCA_905477565.1. Lineage (GTDB taxonomy): Bacteria > Planctomycetota > Planctomycetia > Pirellulales > UBA1268 > UBA1268. The sequence continues at coordinate 2,963 of CAJQGO010000004.1, read as the reverse complement.
TGCCCCAAGCTGCTCCCGGATGGCTTCCGTTGATGCAAAAACGGTCTCTTTGAGTAAGTTGTCATAGCGAGACTCACCATCAGGCCCGATATGATCTATAGGACTCCCAAGAGTTTTGTGGCAACAATGCTCACTCCATGTCTGGGCGATTGTTTCGAGTTCTATCTCGAATGGTTCTCGGCCGAGGCTATTAAAGTGTTCTCGTACTGCGTGCAATTCTTTTGCTGTGAGAGCAAGGCACTGTTGGCGGCTCAGTTCTTCAAGTTCGGAATCATTCAGTCCATTGAGTCGCACATACTCACGCTTCAGTTCCCACCTGCTGCCGCCACTCAGCCTGGAAAGCGTAAGTGGGCCGATAATAACTTCATGAATGGCTTCGCTTGCAAGTCGTTTCCACGCAATCTCTGCAACTTGTTCTGATGTCATGCATTCCGCAGGCACCCAGTATTTCTTAAGACTTCGCACTGCGGTGGCATTCACTCCAAGCAGTGCCATGGCTTCTTTGGCGCTCTCTGCGGCAGGATCAGTCACGCCTGGTTTTGGGAGGACATGTAAAATGAGATTATGAGCCTCTTGTGCGCCGGGCGGCATTGAAACCAATTCCGCATCTCCGACTTTTGCCACCCTGCAGACTTCTGTTACCGGATCTGTGAAGAGCCGTGTTCCTATTCTTCGAACCTCGTCGAAGTCCATGTTTCCTTCAATAAGCCAACCATTAGCAGCATGAGCTGAGTGAATGTCAAAACCGAGATCGTTTGCAGCAGTAACGAGGTCTTGAGCAGTAGCATCATGCTGACGGTCGTGTACATCAACTTCCCAGAGCATCACGGCTTTCCTTAGCGAGAGTTAATAATTTGATGAGCGTGGACCGGTCGCCTTCTTCGATTGCGTGTCGCAACTGATCAGATACTTCCGTGAATTTTTCAATTTCTGCGGTGACTGCCTTGGCGTTATCGAGCAATATGTCAGCCCACAGGTCAGGATCACCAGCTGCTATTCGGGTGGTGTCTCGCCAGCCTCCAGCAGTGAAACGATGAGCTTCACGGGGTGTTGCCGTAGCCAGTGCGGCAGCAACTATATGGGGTGCGTGGCTCGCGGAGGCAAGGAGTTGGTCGTGTTCCGATGGTGAAAGGAAACATGCCTGGGCACCAATCTGTTGCCAAAAAGCAGAGATGGCTTCAGTGTCTCCTTTCGGAGTAGACTCCGCTGGAGTGAGAACCGTTAGTTTGCCTTCAAAAAGCGTAGGGTCTGCCGCTTGTGGACCACGTTGGTGACTTCCTGCAAGAGGATGGCTCCCAACAAATCGGCCTGTGCGAGAGGATCGACGCTGCTCCCAGCGTTCAACAATCGACTGTTTTGTGCTGCCAGCATCTGTGATAGGTGTACCAGGGCGAACACATGCATCGATCTCTTCCAGTTGATTTCCAATAACACTCACCCGAGTAGCCACCAGAACAAAGTCAGCATCAGCCACGCCCTCGCGGATATTTGTGGTACTTTCGGTTATGGCTCCGAGTTCTTTAGCGGCCGCTAAAGAACTGTCGGACCGACCGACACCTATAATTTTTTTTGCGGCTCCTCGTTTGGCGAGAGCAAGACCAGCTGATCCTCCAATAAGGCCAACTCCGACGATCGTGACCGTGTCCCATTGGGCAGTCATAATGAAAAGTAGATTTGTGCAAAAATGTCGTGGGGGCAGTAATTTATTTACTCAGTAAATGCCCTATGGGTTTTACCAGATGTGCACCTACTTGTGAGCAGGGGACGTCTGTTTGTCGACATTCTAACCCCTTACGGCGAAAATAAAGCATGCGTAGTTTATCCCAAAAACCGGCAGGACGACTTGTGAGCCGACAACTGCCAGCCCGGTTGCAGGCAGATTTGCTCGGACGATTGGCAATAACACTTCGGGCCGGCATTGATCTGAGGAGAGCCTGGGAAAGTGAAGTCAAGCGAATGCCTGCTCGTTGGCAATCACACCTATCTCATGGAACTCGTAGTATTGATAATGGAGAAATGCTTTCTGACGCGCTTGCTCATACAGGGTTATTCCCTCCACTAGTCGTAGGAATGGTAGCTGTCGGTGATCAAACCGGTAAGGATGTCGAAACACTGAAAGAGCTATCTCGCGTAATCAATCATAGAGTAGAAACTTTATCGCGTCTTCGTTCGAGTCTCATCGTACCGGCAGTGCAATTCGTGCTCGCGCTGGCAGTTGTTGGGCTACTTATTCTCATTAGTGGAATGATTGAATTGGAGCGAGGAAAATCACTTGATTTTATTGGTCTCGGTCTCGTTGGTATGTCGGGTCTCAAGATGTACGGCGTATTTCTGTTTTCCCTTTTCGTTGTTTTGATATGTGTCTCTCGATCAGTCCTTGTCGGATGGAGATCACATGGATTGATTCGTGGATTCATTACTCGTCTACCCCTTATTGGACCAGCGGCTCGAGATGGGGAAGCAGCTGCCTGGAGTCAGGCCGCATCGTTGGCCGCAGGTGTCGGACTTGATGCAGGCAGGCTTGTTTCACTTGGTGGTTCGGTAGCCCCAGGTCTGGCAATTGACCCGCACTGGGTAAATGAAAGGCTGCTTTCTGGAGAAACGCTAGCCGAAGCACTCCACGCCGCTCATCGTTTTCCACCTGAATTAGTTGAAGGTTTGGCAATTGGTGAAGAATCTGGAACAGTTTCAGAGGTTCTTGGGAGACTGAGTGAACAATTTGCCGATAATTCAAGAAAAGGGTTTGAGGCTGCAGCAAAAGCGGCTGGCGGTGGTGTCTGGCTTTTCGTAGCAGGCCTCGTGATCCTTGTGATTTTCAGGGTTTTTTCAGTTTATGTTGGAATGATTCAAGACGCTGCCAGCCAAATTTGATTCACTAGGGACAACGAAATGCGATCTATCTGTGCTGCTGCGATAGTGGTTGGGGTCTTGGTTGTTCCAGACTTTGCCATCTCAGATTCAAC
>CAJQGO010000003.1 GCA_905477565.1 uncultured Planctomycetota bacterium | reverse complement strand
GCAACTGTAGCCCAGGCCGAACTCGACCTTGAATTTTGCCAGATCATCTCACCACTTACTGGTCGAGTAAGCACGCGTGAAGTAGATGTTGGAGACCTTGTTACAGGAACTGGTAGCTCTGCCACCCGGCTCACAACTGTTGTCACCACATCACCTATCGAGGTGTACTTTGACACTGATGAACGTGCACTCCTCTTGGCTCGGCAACGAGCAATCGCAAAACGTGGCGGTGAGGCCGTCACCTGGAGGGATATCAAAGAACTTGAGATTCCCGTATCGGCGCGACTAGTAACGGAAGAACTCTTTTTACACAAAGGAATTCTTGACTTTGTGGACATTGGCGTAAAACCGACAACTGGAACTGTGCGATGCCGTGGCCTGCTGCCCAATCCTGAAGAGCTAATTACTCCCGGAATGTTCATGCGCGTACAGATGACAACTGCTGAACCAGAACGCACAATGCTGGTCCCAGAACGATCCCTCGGCATCGATCAGGGTCGTAAATATGTTGCTGTTGTTGGTGAAACGAATCGAATTGAGTATCGAACTGTGACCACCGGACGAAGCGTTCCGGCGGCAGACGGAATGCTTCGCGTCATTGAAGAGGGTCTCGGCGAGAACGATCGTATTGTCATCTCTGGCATGTCACGAGCTCGTGAAGGTAGTGTTGTGCAGCCTCTTGAAGAATTTGACGTGTCTCCAACCGCGCAAGAGGTGGTGAAACCGTGATCAGCCAGTTCTTTATTAACAGGCCGGTCTTTGCAACGGTACTTTCACTTGTGATTGTCATCGTTGGTGGTATTGCTGCAACAGGACTTCCTGTAGGTCAATATCCAGACGTCGTGCCACCAACGATTTCCATTCAAACCGTGTATCCAGGTGCCTCTGCCCAAGTCGTTGCTGACACTGTGACGACTCCTATTGAGCAGGAAGTTAACGGCGTTGAAGAAATGCTGTTCATCTCATCAAAAAGCACTGGTGATGGACAAGCTGTTATTGACGTCACTTTTAAGCTTGGGACTGATATCGATCTTGCTCAGGTGCTCACGCAAAATCGTGTGGCTATTGCAGAAGCAAAACTTCCTGTTGAGGTAAAGCGTCAGGGTGTAATTACCAAAAAGAAATCACCGAGCATTCTCCTTTGTGTCAATCTTTTCTCATCAGACGGAAAATACGACCAACTCTATTTGAGTAATTACGCCTTGATTCAAGTAAAAGATGCAATTGCACGGCTTGATGGTGTCGGCGATGTGTCTTTTCTTGGAGCTCGGGACTACTCCATGCGAATCTGGCTCGATCCAGATGAACTTGCAACTCGCAGTATGACCGCTGGTGATGTCGTCAGAGCATTGCAGGAACAAAATATTCAGGTGCCAGCCGGGCGGCTTGGTCAACCACCTGCTACTCCGGGAATCGCATTCCAGGTACCTCTCAACACGACAGGTCGACTATTGGATCCAGAGGAATTTGCAGACGTCATTATCAAAACTGGTCATGAATCCAATGCAACAAAAGACGCACCTGCTGTTGGCCGAGAGATTGTTCGCATTCGTGATGTTGGCAGAGTAGAACTTGGTGCAAAAAATGAAGATACAGCGAGTAGCGTTGATGGTAGCGAAGCCATTACGATGGCGATCTATCAGCGACCTGGGTCAAATGCCATTGCAACAGCAAAACGCGTTCGTAACGAAATGGAGAGGCTTGCTGCAAACTTTCCTACCGGACTGAATTATGGTGTGCTCTATGACACAACTGTTTTTGTTGAGGAAAGCATTCAAGAGGTCATCAAGACACTGTTCGAGGCAGTCATTCTTGTCTTTGTTGTAGTTCTGTTGTTCCTGCAAAACTGGCGGGCAACGTTGATTCCAATGATTGCCGTACCGGTCTCTTTGATTGGCGCGTTTGCTGTTATGGCAGGCCTTGGTTTTTCGCTGAACAACCTGTCACTATTTGGACTCGTGCTCGCTATTGGGATCGTAGTCGACGATGCCATTGTTGTGGTAGAGAATGTTGAGCGGTTGATTCGTCAGGGACTTCCACCGCGTGAGGCTGCTCGTCAGGCGATGCGTGAAGTGAGTGGTGCACTCATTGCAATCGCATTGGTTCTTGCAGCAGTTTTTGTACCAACAGCTTTTATTACCGGTATCAGTGGTGAGTTCTATCGCCAATTTGCTATCACGATTGCCGCCAGCACAGTCTTTTCAGCGATTAATTCTCTTACACTTTCTCCTGCACTGGCTGCTATTCTTTTTAACAGTCACGATGCATCAGATTCAACGAGCCCAAAACACCAACGGAATGACCCGCTGCCTGTCATCGTCATTGGTCTTCTCTTTGGCTTAATGACAATTTGGCTCACTGAAGACTTTGTTATTGTCTGGACTGGTTTGGCTGATGGCTCCCAACCTGTTCTTACTATCTGGGCCCTCCGTCTTTGTATATTTGGCATTGGCTTTGTTTGCGGGTCTTTTCTTGCACCCCTTTTCAACATGCTGCTGGCAGGTTTTTTCAAACTCTTTAATCTGTTCTTTGATGTCACAACAGGAGTCTATGGAGTAGTCGTTGGACTTCTTTTAAAAGTTGGCATCGTGATGGTCGGGGTGTACATCGCACTGATGGGACTCACCTATTTTGGTTTTAATACTGTTCCCGTCGGATTCATTCCAGAACAGGACAAAGGGTATCTGCTCGTCAACGCGACGCTCCCTGAAGGAGCAAGTCATGAACGAACAGCAGAAGTCATTGCTGAATTAGAGAAGATTGCTGCCAAGACACCAGGTGTTGCGCATACGATATCTGTCTCTGGTTACTCTTTACTATCGAGCGTTAGCCTGTCGAATGCTGGTGGCATGTTTGTCATTCTTGATCCGTTTGCAAGTCGAACTGTGCACTCAGAACAGTCATCTTTTGCAATCGCTCGAAAGCTACGGAAAGATTTCTATCGAGTCCGTGATGCTCGCTGTGTGGTCTTTAATGCTCCTCCTATTGATGGTCTTGGAAACACCGGTGGTTTTAAATTGCAGATTCGTGATCGTACAGGTCATGGATCGACCGAACTGGAACAAACAACTGCCGGTCTCGCTGATGCGCTTGCAGCACAACCAGGACTCGTTGGGCTCTTTTCAAGTTTCAAGGCAAACCAGCCACAACTGTTTATCAATATCGATCGTACAAAAGCAAAAGCTGCTGGTGTCTCAATTGAGTCTATTCATCAGACGCTCCAGGTTTATCTTGGAAGTACATATGTCAACGACTTCACAGCCTTTGGAAGGAATTGGCAGGTTATGGCTCAGGCCGATGCTCCCTTCCGGATGCTTCCGGAAGACATTGGGAGACTTGAAGTTCGCAACTCTGACGGTGAAATGGTACCGCTGGCAACCCTCCTGACAGTTGAAGAAACAAGTGGACCGGCTGTTGTCACTCGCTATAACCTTGCACCGTCGGCAGACCTCTCAGGATCAACACTCTCTGGAACAAGTTCTGGTGACGCCATTGCACTGGTTGAAACGCTAGCGGGCCAACCACCAGCCGGACAGGGACTCCTTCCGCGAGGGATCGACTTCGAATGGACCGACCTGTCTCTACAACAGATTCTTGCCGGGAATACAGCGACCTTTGTCTTTGCGATGGGTACTCTTTTTGTTTTTCTCGTACTCGCAGCTCAATATGAGAGTTGGCTCCTTCCGCTTGCTGTTATCTTGATCGTTCCAATGTGTCTTTTAGCTGCAATATCAGGTGTCTGGATTGCTGGAAGCGATAACAATATTTTTACTCAAATTGGGCTTCTCGTTCTTGTTGGTCTGGCAGCCAAGAATGCGATCTTAATTGTTGAGTTTGCCAAGCAGCGTGAGGCTGACGGACTTCCACGCACTCAGGCAGTTCTTGAAGCAGCAACCCAACGTTTACGGCCAATATTGATGACATCTCTTGCCTTTATTCTTGGTGTCGTGCCGCTACTCATTGGCCGAGGTGCTGGTGCTGAGATGCGAGTGGCCCTTGGAACAGCAGTCTTTTCCGGCATGCTTGGGGTCACTGTTTTTGGCATTTTCTTCACACCAGTCTTCTACTCAGTCATCATGTGGTTTGGCCGAAAAAAAGATACAAAAACGTCTGTTGTATCGTGAATCAGTCTTCAGAGTTGTGATGACTCTTTTGGTTGACCTCACACATGTGTGGTGTACTTTCTCCACCCGTAAGATTGCCCATACTCGTTACATGGCTCTGTACAGAAATGGATGTGGCGATGAGCCAATGAGACCACCATTTAATTCAACTATCGAATGTATCCGGTTGATGTGGTTGGTGAGTGGTCGAATACATCGAGAATCGTCATACTAAAACAATACATTGCCGGTGCACGAAGCCTCGGCCAACACATCTGGAGAAAATTTCATGCGGTGCTTCCCGAGCAACTTTCACCATATTTTCTTAGTTATGTTCTGCTGTTTCTTTCTTCAAGCAGCGCATGCAACTGATTGGCCAACGTTTCGTGGTAGCAGCCGTACCGGCATTGCTCCTGACACCGACTTGCTCGAATCATGGCCTGAAGAAGGCCCAAAGCTTGTCTGGCGTTCAGCTGGTGCCGGCCGTGGCTATGCCAGTCTGGCTATTGTAGGGGATAGGATTTTTACACTGGGTGATGGCCCCTCAACTGCATCCGATGCTGATGAATACCTCTCATGCTTTGACCGTAGCACTGGGAAGCCAATCTGGCATACAAAAACAGGTGATGCATGGAATAATGGAAAAGATGACTGGCAGGGTTCTCGAAGCACCCCAACCATTGCTGACGGAATCGTCTATGTCATCACACCACATGGCAAACTCATTGGCTGCGAGGCCGAGACCGGAACATTTGGAAAAGCTGTTGATTTAAAGACCGCTTTGGGTGGCACAAAAGGTGATAATTGGGGTTACAGTGAATCTGTTCTCATTGATGGTGACAAACTTGTTTGTACACCAGGTGGCAGCCAAACGACTATGGTTGCGCTTAATAAAAATGACGGCAGTATTATCTGGAAATGTACTGTTCCAGAAGATCGTGGTGCGGGCCATGCCTCGATTGTTATCAGCGAAATTGCTGGCAAAAAAATATACGTGCAAACGACTGCCTCTGGAGCATTTGCTGTTGATGCTGAAACAGGAAAACTCCAATGGACATTCCCAATCGAAAAGACAACGGCAGTTATTCCGACACCGATTATCAAGGACGATCTTGTCTATTTTGTAGCTGGATATAAAAGAGGAGGAGCACTCATCCAGCAAGTTCCTGGTCCGGGTGGATCAGTAACGTCAAAGGAAATCTTTCCTCTTAAAAAAGAGTTAGCAAATAAGCACGGAGGCGTTGTTCTCATTGACAATCACCTCTACGGGTGTGCTGATGACCAGCCAATCATTATCTGTGCTGAATTGATGACGGGTGAGGTGGTATGGAAGAACCGGAGTACCGTTGGTGGACAGAAGTCAGCAGCCATTGTTGCAGCTGATGGACACCTGTATGTGCAGTACCAAAATGGCGTTCTTGCTCTGGTAAAAGCAGATCCGGCTGCTTTCGAAGAGGTGTCGTATTTTCAAATCCCTGATAGTGGTGACAGTCCCTGCTGGGCACACCCGGTGATTGTTGATGGCATGCTCTACGTCCGCGACGGAGACAATATGTTCTGCTACGACATACAAAAGTAAAGCAGCCTACAAGACGCTACAAAACAATCTGTAGAGTGCTGGCACAAAGATACAGAACCCGATCACAACCGCAGTTCCCGACGCCAGGAGAACGGCAGCACTGGCAATGTCCAGTGCGTCACGTAATCGTGGATGAAACTGTGTATCAACGGCACGTGCCAATGACTCAATCGCCGTATTGAATGTTTCTGCTACAAGCACCATCCCAATGGCAGCAGCAATGAGTCCCCATTCAATTATTGTCACCCTGAACAAAGCAGCAGCAACAACAGCAACACATGCAATGAATATGTGGATCGCAAAACTATGTTGTGTGCGAAAAGCGCGTTGAAGGCCTCGCAGAGCATGACCGAACTTGTTTTTCCATGAATGAGAACGGAGTCGACTACGCATAGAAAGTCTCTCCAGCAGAACGACCGAATCCCATCCGTGAAAAAATCAGCCAACGTTTACGTAAGGATCGCCCTTTTTCCAATTGCACGGGCACAGTTCATCGCTTTGAAGGGCATCAAGTACGCGTATGACTTCTGCCACATTTCGGCCAACACGCCCTTGATTCACATCAACCCATTGGATTACTCCATGTGGATCAACAATAAATGTCGCCCGCTGACAGTATCCTTCTGTTTGCTCAAGTATACCGAGTTCGGCACCCAACTTCTGTGCTGCAATCAGTGGGTATGCGAGATCTTTTAGATCTGCATGTGAGCGTCGCCACATCATATGACACCATTCATTATCGGTACTGCCACCAACAACACTCGTATCACGATCCGAAAATGATTTAAGTTGTTTGTTAAACTCAGCTAATTCCGTAGGACAAACAAACGTAAAATCTTTTGGGTAAAAAAAGTACACCGTCCACTTTCCCGAATAGTCAGCCGATGTGAGCAACTTGATGTCTTCCTTTTCCGTACCTGTACAGGCTTGGACAGAAAACTGGGGAAACTCGTCGCCAACTGTAAGCATGGTGTTCTCTCCGAATGTCTAAAAATCTGTGTATACGTCTTTGCGGAAATGCACTCTGATGAATGACACTTTGTAACCCAACTTGTTATAGGCTCTGAGTGTACGGGCGACGATTGTAGCGTTCAATAAGAGGGCCGTTTTCCCCTTTCCAATTCATTCGAGTGGTTCACGTATGTCCTTCTCATTTGATCATTCGAGAGAACCCACAGTTCACTATGACCCTCTCGCAGACCGGAATATTTTTCTCGCCCCACGACGTGCTGACCGCCCGAATAATCTTTTGAATTGCCGGCAAGCAGACTGTCCGTTCTGTATAGAGAATTCGCGTCTCACTCCAGATCCAGTGCAACAGTGGCCAACGATCGACTCTCAGGATTGGAAATCGAGGATTATTCCCAATGCCTATCCTGTTGTTGAGATGAAGTCGTCTACACAGGGCAGTGATAATGCCGACACACACATACCCAAGGCAAAAGCCGTGCATGCCTCTGGTGTTCATGAAGTGGTCATCGAGTCACCCCACCACATTGAGTCGGTTCTCGAAGTCCCTTTTGATGATTGGGTGAATGTCTGGAAACTCTGCCAGCAGCGAATGAAACAATTCTCTGCCAATCCTGAAATCGTATGGGCGACCCTCTTCAAAAATGGTGGCGTTCAGGCAGGAGCTTCCCTAGCACATGTCCACAGCCAACTGATTGCGATTGACCGCACGCCACCAACAATCTCAACAAAGTGTCAACAGGTCATTCGTCAACCAAACCTATTCGAAAACATTTTGTCTGAGGCAGAGAGTGAGAACCGTATTGTTCACACGTATAAGAGTTTCGTAGCAATCGTTCCATCAGCGCCTCGCCAACCTTTTGAGGTGTGGCTTATTCGTAATGAACCTTCATGTTTTTTTCACACTGAGCCCCATAGCCAGATGGAAGAGATTGCACGCTTTACCAAACAATGTGTTGGAGCGCTCAATCAACTGGTACCTAACGCAAGCTACAATTGGTGGCTTCATCAATTTCCGTTTGTTCCATCTCTTTTATTCGACGAAGCTGCTACTCATTGGCATTGGCACCTTGAGGTTCTCCCACGGATTGCACCCCTTGCCGGATTCGAACTCGGCACCGGGTATCACATCTCAACAATTCCTCCTGATGAAGCGGCAGGTTTACTTCGTGAAACAGGCTCTTGGGAAGAGCCCAAGTAATCCAGACAAGGATCCTGACACCGGCAAACTTTCCTAGTCCCTAGAGCCGGTATGACCTTTACGGTGATATGGCTTAGTGCTTCATAGAATCTGTTAATAGCGTTTGGCGCGGGTTCCAGAAAATATGAAAATCGTTTCGGTCACATGTCCTTTGGAATGCTTTACGTATGCACCCCGCTGTTCGCTTTGTTTTTGTTCTCCATGACCATCAGCCTGTTGGGAACTTTCATGATGTTGTTGAAGGTGCCTATCAAAAAAGCTATCTGCCTTTTCTTGATCTCCTGCAGCAACATCCGTCTATTCGGATCGCATTACATACGAGTGGACCACTTGCTGAATGGCTCGAGAGCAACCATCCTGAATATCTCGACCGTTTGGCTTCCTTAGCCGCAGCAAGACAAGTTGAAATTGTTGGTGGTGGATTTTCTGAACCGATACTCGCGATGTTGCCCTCACGCGACCGAATCGGCCAGATTCGTCAGTACAACCACTGGCTCGAGCAACGTCTCCAGACCACAGTCACAGGCATGTGGGTTGCCGAAAGAGTCTGGGATTCGGGCATGACAGCCGATCTCGCAACTGCTGGTGTCGAGTGGACTATTCTTGATGACTTCCACTTCAAGGCTGCTGGACTCTGTGACGAAGAACTTGATCGTTATTGGGTCACTGAGTCCGACGGTCGCACCATGAGTGTCTTTCCGGGCAGTGAACATTTGCGATATGTCATTCCATTCGCATCCCCAGATGCCACCATTGAGCACCTCCGTTTTCTTGCATCGCGCAGACCGGGCGCTGTGGCTGTCTTTAGTGATGACGGAGAGAAATTCGGAGTCTGGCCGGATACCCACAAAACCTGTTTTCAGGACGGATGGTTACAACGGTTCTTCAGTCTCCTTGAAGCAAATCAAGAATGGATCACGATGTCACTACCATCTGAAGTGATTCGAAGTGATCCACCAGGTGGAACAATCTGGTTACCAGAATGCAGTTATCGGGAGATGACTGAATGGTCTCTTCAACCCGAACAACAAGTTGCATGTATCAAAGCACGTCAAAATGCCCAAAGCGATCCAAGTCAGTCGCTTATCGTTCCATTTATTCGCGGTGGATCCTGGAAAAACTTTCGGCGTCGATATCCTGAAACCAATGAGATGTACGCTCGGATGATGGTGGTGAGCAATCGGGTTGCCCGCCTCTCTGACAACTCGATCGCTGATAAGACGGCATACCAACAAGCTGTTGCATCGCTCTATCGAGGTCAATGTAATTGTGCGTATTGGCACGGTGCTTTTGGCGGTGTCTACCTGCCACATCTCCGGAATGCAATTTATAAGGAATTAATCACGGCTGAAAATGCACTTGATCGCGCTGAAGGTCGGCCAGCTACATGGGTAGAAGCTGTGAGTTCAGACTATGACTTTGACAGCAAAACGGAAGTTCGACTTTCCAACGAGCATATTGATCTCTGGCTTGCTCCCTCTGTCGGTGGAATGCTGTATGAGTTTGACCTCCGGAAACAGCGTCACAATCTTCTTGCAACGCTCGACCGTCGTCGGGAGGCTTATCATGATCAGGTTCTCGTCGGCCCAGGCAATGCGCGAAGTATTATTGATTCTTCCCAGCTCGCTACGTTTAAGCATGAAGGGCTCGCTGAAAAGATTCAGTATGATACGAACCGAAGGAAGAGTTGTATCGACCACTTCTTTGATGTCGATGCAGCAGCAGCAGATATTGCTTCCGGAAAGGCTATGGAACGCGGTGATTTTGCTACAGGATCGTATGAGGCAAGCATTCGCCGCAATCCAGATCGAATGCAGGTGCTCTTGTCACGAAAGGGAAATGTTTGGGGTATCCCATTAACTCTTACAAAAGCCGTCACACTCTCAGCTGGGTCTGACACTGTTGAAATTGGATATCGGCTAGAAGACTTGCCTGACAACTTCTGTCAGCATATAGCTATTGAGTTCAACTTTGCTGGTCTTCCTTCGCGCACCACTGGTCGCTGTTTCCGAAACAAAGACGGCTTAGATCTTGGGCATCTTGGAACGCATCTTGATCTCAAGGAAACATCTCATCTCAGTCTGGAAGATGACTGGCTTAATATTCATGCTGTCCTCGACTGTAGTGTGGCAAGTAATGGAGGACATGCCGGAGTCTGGACATTTCCAATCGAGTCGGTCAGTCAATCAGAGGGTGGTTTTGAACTCATTCATCAGTCGACAGTCGTCATGCCTCACTGGATTGTCACACCTGATGCGAGTGGATGCTGGCAAGTTGTTATCAAGCTGTCGGTAGCTGGTCTTGCTGAAACTACTGAATCACTGAGTCAGGCAAAAGAAATAAGTGCGGGCATCTAAGTTGTCTTCTAAAACTGCGGCTTTGAAGGCATAGACAACTGTGACGCAATCGCTTGCCACTCCACGAAGGGTTCAATTGTTGAGGCATCGTAGCCAAGACCACAAACAACGATATGTGGAAGTCTTCTTTGTAGTTCTACTCGCGACTGACGTGCAATGACTTCAGGGCTCTCCGGCTTTTGAGTCTCTCCATGGTGGCCAGATTCTGACTGAGAAAGCACAACTGCTGAAACGGTCAGACCGACTGACTCAGCTGCAGTCACTGTAGTCAATGTTCGCCCAATAGCCCCAAGACGACTGCTGTCTACGATGACCACAGGTATTTGGAAATCTCGAGCCAGATCTGCATTCAGTGTCTGGTGGCTAAGCGGTGAAAATAACCCACCTGCTCCCTCGATCAAAACCACGTCTGCATGCATATGAGGACACAGACCCTGACGGAGAAGGGCATCATCTACCTGCCTTCCTTCAGCCGCAGCAGCCTGTTCCGGTGCAACAGGAAGCTGAAAAGCTTGCGGGCAGACATCATCGCGCGTACCAGCATTTCCAGATGCACACCACAGGCGATCAATATCTGATGGACTAGACTGAACACCACTTGCCACAGGCTTATACGCTCGGCAATCAATCTGCTGAGAAACCCACTGTTGTAAAATCGTGACGGCCACTGCTGTCTTCCCAACATCTGTATCTGTGCCGGTGATAAAAAGACCTTTTGTCATAACGTCTTATCTTCAGCCCTTAAGACCGTGAATCAATATGGACTCTTGCCCGTACAGTCAGCCCTTTCTAGGATACGCTTTCCCAAGACTGCATCTCAACAAACGGTGAAGAGTATCACGATATTCCATCGATCACTGGATATGATTCGGTTGAATACCCCGCACAGGAACCATATATGCGGTCCCTCGCAACAGTGAATATTGGATCAACAACACACGTTTTAGATATCTCTGGTGAAGATAATACCTCCCTCAGACTGTTGGAGATGGGGCTTACACCTGGCGTTGAAGTAACAGTTGTGGGTACTGCTCCATTAGGTGACCCCATAGAACTCGAACTACGAGGATACCGCTTATCCATCCGGCGAAATGAGGCTGCGCGGGTGGTCGTTGCCACCTGAACGGTTATTTTTCTCATGAAACGGTTGATTAGGTGATGCCTTCCTCACAACCTCGACACACAACAAAGCAACAACCAGTGGATCCAACATGAAGCTGACGGTAGCCTTACTTGGCAATCCAAATACTGGAAAAAGCACACTCTTTTCAGCTATTGCTGGCATACCAACGCGAATCGGTAACTATCCTGGAGTCACCGTTGAAGAAAAGGTTGGTCAATTTCATTATCAGGGCAAGACCATTGAACTAATTGATTTGCCAGGGACGTACAGTCTTAATGCAAAAAGTCCTGATGAACAGGTTGCGGTTGATGTCCTGCATGGCGGCATGGCAGCCATGGACCGACCTGACTGTATTGTTGTTGTCGCTGATGCAACAAATCTTAGCCGCAACCTCTATCTTGTCAGTCAGGCACTCGCCGTTGGACAACCGGTTCTTGTTGCACTCACACTCTGCGATGTTGCAGAATCCAAAGGCATACATATCAATCGAGAAAAACTTTCGCGTTGTCTTGGCTGTCCTGTCATTCGTCTTGTGGCACCTCGTCGAGAAGGTATTGATCAACTTGCTGATGCACTAATCCAATCATCTGAGCGGTCAGGACAGATAATCCCTGAATCACTGTCGTCTCATCTTGCAAAACCTGTCGACTCTGATCGTCCTGTTGCTTCAGCTGATGCGATTGCCCGCTATGGTTGGATTGATGAAATCATGAAAGATGTTCTTTCATATTCTGTTCAACAAAGCCGATCACTCGGTGATCGCATTGATTCGGTGTTAACTCACCGAGTGCTTGGAACTGTTGTATTTGCCCTGACAATGCTTTCGATTTTCAGTTCCATCTTTTGGTTGGCGTCTCCACTCATGAACCTGGTTTCCGGATGTGTTGAATTCACTGCAGGATGGGCAGAATCCGTCATGCCAGATGGAATCCTTCAATCGCTTGTTGTTGATGGCGTCATTGCAGGGGTCGGGGGAGTCATCATATTTCTGCCACAGATAGCCATCCTTTTTCTCTTTGTGGCGATACTTGAGGGCTGCGGTTATCTGGCCCGGGCAGCTTTCCTGATGGACAGGCTTCTCGTTGGTGTTGGTCTTTCTGGAAAATCGTTTATCCCACTCCTTTCAAGTTTTGCATGTGCAATTCCTGGCATCATGGCCGCCCGAACGATTGAGAATCGGCGCGACAGATTATTGACTATTCTTGTGGCTCCTCTCATGAGTTGTTCGGCACGACTCCCGGTCTATTTACTTTTATGCAGTGCATTCGTCCCGAATGTTGCAGTTGGAAATTCCTGGATTCGTTTACCAGCTGTCGTCTTGGCCGCCATGTATCTCATCGGAGTTCTTGTTGCGGCAATCGTCGCCTTTATCCTTTCTCGTACAATTTTTCGGGGGCCACCACAACCATTTGTACTGGAACTTCCAAGCTGGCGTTGGCCTCAGTTCGCTGTTGTTGCTGAACGCGTTCGTGAAGCCGCAGTATCGTTCCTTAAAAATGCAGGGACACTCATACTTGCCGTGAGTATCGTCGTATGGGCACTTGGGAGTTTTCCACGACCGGTTCTTGAAGCTGGTGTGAACCCAGAATCTGCGGAGCAACAGGGGGAGGCCTTACGACAAAGTTTTCTTGGTCAGGCTGGCCATCTCATAGAGCCTGTTGTGAAACCGCTGGGCTGGGATTGGCGGATTGGCTGTGCGGCAGTGGCAAGTTTCCCTGCTCGTGAAGTGGTACTTGGAGTGCTTGGTGTTATTTACAATCTTGGTGATGTCGACCCAGGAGAAGAAGAAGGCGCTGGCATGCTTATCCGCCAATTGCGTGCAGCCACTTGGGATGGCACTGATCGCAAGGTATTTACCTTACCTGTAGCACTTTCCATTATGGTTTTCTTTGCACTGTGTGCTCAGTGCGCGAGCACTTTAGTTATTATTGGTAAAGAAACAGGTAGTTGGTTATGGCCACTTGTGTCATTTTCCTACATGACTTTACTCGCTTGGATTGGTGCATTCTTCGTTTTCCAAATCGGTACCGCACTTGGGTGGTAAGTGATGTTCCAGGAAATCCTCGTCTTTTTTATTGTTGGGACTGCCAGCATATGGCTCGGTAGAAATCTTTGGAGACGAACGACTGCACCGCCGTGCCAGCCGCCTTCAAAAAGCCCGCCTGGAAGCGATGGATTTGTGCCTCTCGAAGAACTTCATTCATACAAGGAAGTGAAATAGGTTCTTTTTCAAGCAGATACCGGGCTTTTCTTTCCATATCGGGTTCGGTATTTCTATTGAGAGAGTGTCCTCGTTCACGTGCTCTGAAAGACACGCAGCTCAACACCCTTGGATAACACACGATCAGCCATGATCATCCGCGGTCCGGAACAATCTGATCAGTCAGCAATTGAACAGCTGTTTGCAGCACTTTTCGCAGCTGGCAATCAACACGTGCTCCCGCCTTATTTATTGACCCAGCAGAATCCTTCTCAGCTTACCCACACGCTCTATACAAGTACGCAATCAAAAAAGGATCTTCATCGCTTTGGCTTTACTCGTGGCCAAGCAGTTGTCTATGGATTTCTTTCATCGTGGGAAGACACGCTTGGGTCGCCACAACTTTCTCTTGCGGTGCATCCCTCATTTCGGAACCGTGGTTTCGCGCACACTATGTGCAGTCAGCTCCATGACCTGGCACGCATTCGCGGTGCCCGCTCTGTGCGTACTCTCATCTCGAAGGAGAATCACTACGCGATCGCACTGTGTCGTTCCTTCGGCTATCAACTGACACCCACCACAGATACACATCTTCATGGATCGCTTGAATTACAGAGCACTCGAGATGGGCACAGCCGCTGGGTAGCGTGAGCTTCAAGAATGTTCCGGGAGGATAAAACGACCACTTTGACCCAAGAATGCAAGTGGGTTTTTCAAGCTAATTTTTTCGACAAGCTTTTGATTATGTCCACGTCGCCGCATCTCAACATGACACTTTGGTACTGAAAGTGGATCACTCGGGCCCCAGTCACCAGCTGAGTTAATCCAGATACGTTCATTGCCGTAACATTCAATAATATCAACTGCTCGCTGGGGCGTGCACTTGCTATCCGGGTAGAGTGTCATTCCAGCCCAGAATCCACGATCAAGAACTTCTGCCACGGTGTGCTCTTCAACATGATCTATGAGAACACGTCCTGGATCAATTCCGGCATTGATGAGTGCATCCATCGTCATTCGTGTTCCCTTGAGTTTATCTTCAAGGTGTGGTGTGTGAACAAGAATCAGGCGATCGTGTTGTTTTGCTAATTCAATCTGTTCTTCAAGAATGATCAGTTCATTTCGTGAATTTTTATTAAGGCCAATCTCTCCAATACCCAAGACATTCGGCTTATCCAAGAATTCTGGAATAAGCTTCATCACCTCACGTGCAAACGCGGGGTCTTCAGCTTCCTTGGGGTTAATGCAGAGCCAGCAGTAATGGGCAATACCGTATTGTGCAGCACGTTTCGGTTCTACATCTGTGAGTTGACGAAAATAGTCATAAAAACCAGCTGGACTGGAACGATCGAACCCTGCCCAGAATGCCGGCTCAGTAATTGCGACACAGCCTGCCTGTGCCATACGGCGATAGTCATCTGTGGTCCGACTGACCATGTGAATATGTGGGTCTATATAGGCCATGATGTGTTCTCAGTATTGTGTATTTGGATCGGCTCCAAGTGCTGACTGTGTGTGTGCAGCAGGAGTTGGTTCCGTTGTATGATCGCTTAAGAGTTCAAGCATACGCTGAGTGCGGTTTGCATGATTCTCACAGTTTGAATCAAGTAAAAGTGGAATCGCTTTTTTCAAGGCTCGCACCCGCACATCCTGCAGGCCCTCGTGCCCCTCGGCTCGCTCAAGGCGGTCAAGAAAGGCGGCAACATCAAGGAGTTTTGCCCGATGCTCCATGAAGTAGATATCAACAACCTGCTGGCTGGTGAGTGGACAACTCGGCTGTGGCATATTTCGTACTCCCTCAAAAACAAAGATAGAGTCAGCCTAGCCAACTCAGGCCGTGCTGAAAAGCAAGAGGGTTGGGCCGCCCAATGAGAGCAACCCAACCCTGTATTCTTGCTAGAGGTGTATTGTGACGCTTCAGATGGCATTAATACATGTCGTAGTCACCGCCATGGCCTGAACCGCCCTTGCCCTTCGCATCCTTTGGCTTTTCAGCGATCAGTGCATCGCTCGTCAAAAGAAGCGTTGAGACACTTGTGGCGTTTTGCAAAGCAGTTCGAGTCACCTTGGCTGGGTCAATCACCCCAGCCTTGACGAGATCTTCGTATTTATCGGTTCCGGCGTTGTAGCCAAAGTTCCCTTCACCAGAAAGAACTTTTTCACACACAATCGAACCGTCTTGGCCAGCATTGGTTGAGATCATTGTTACCGGAGCACGTGATGCCCGTACAACAATCTGATAGCCAACAGACTCATCATCGCTTAAACCCTTTGGCTTCACCTGTGAGCTCGCACGCAGCAACGCAACACCACCACCTGGCAGGATGCCTTCTTCGACGGCGGCACGAGTTGCATGGAGTGCATCTTCAACACGGGCTTTCTTTTCTTTCATTTCACTTTCTGTTGCTGCACCAACATTAATCTTGGCAACACCACCAGCGAGTTTTGCGAGACGCTCTTCCAGCTTTTCACGGTCGTAGTCACTGGATGCATTCTCAATTTCTCGACGAATCTGTTCGATTCGCGCCTTGATGTCGGCTGTTTTACCACCACCTTCGATAATGGTTGTATTGTCCTTATCGATAATGACCTTCTTGGCACGACCCAACTCGGCAAGGCCGATGTTCTCGAGTTTCATCCCAAGATTTTCAAAGACAGCAGTTGCTCCTGTGAGGATGGCAATGTCTTCGAGCATGGCCTTTCGGCGATCACCGTATCCTGGCGCCTTGACGGCAGATACTTGGAAGGTGCCCCGCAAACGGTTGATTACCAATGTGGCAAGTGCTTCTCCGTCGACTTCTTCAGACACAATCAACATTGGCTTACCAGCATTCACAACAGCCTCCAACAGTGGAACAATGTCCTTCAC
>CAJQGO010000002.1 GCA_905477565.1 uncultured Planctomycetota bacterium | reverse complement strand
TTCAAGAAGGATTCGTTCGATACCCTCACGCCGGTATTCTTTCGGATTGTTCTTATGTTCGTGAGATGATTCAAGCACAACATCACACGTATCGCCAAGGGATTCAATGAGTTGGAGGAACGTGTCGAAGAGTCTTTCACTTGATACTGCGGCAACGACCGCTGGTAAATTTTCTCCTGTTACCGGGTCGTTGTACGAGTCATGACGATAGCCCGCTTCTGGTATTATGCCGAGTTGCCATGCGGGCCGTATCGCTTCAGTGAGTGTAAAGTGACCGTATCGTCGTCTGGCAAGGTGGGCTTCGAAGGTTGTTTTATCAGGTTTCGCAAAGGGGTTTGCGATGTCCTCTTTGGCTGTACTATTGTTGAAAACGTGTTGTTCGTATTGCATGGTGGAGAGGGACGAAGGGTGTCTTTCGTGCGGTTGAAACGGAGAGGATTACGTGAGATCCGCGTGCCGTGTATGATGGGAAGAGAAAGAAAACAAAGGTCACTTAAACGTAGGTCATGGTTTTCACCGGCGCCGGTTCTCGGTGCGTCAGTGCCCCTTGAATAGCGTCCTGATGCTTGGCCGTTGCCTTTTTTCCGGTTTTGCCCGCATAATCCGAACTTCCCGAAGCGGGTGAGTGGGCAGGATCATGCAGAACCTGACGGAAGTGACTCAACTGGTTCAGCGTCTTAAGCGGTGGACTCCGCGGCGTTTGAGCAGCGGTGTTTCCATAGAGAGAGATATTTCAAATTCATCGGAGGCAGGAGATCAAAATGGAAGGGAAAATCGTCCAAGCTGGGATTACTTTTGATGACGTGCTGCTTATTCCGAGATTTTCAACGGTTGTTCCGTCGGAGGTCGATGTCAGTACCCGGTTGACTCGATCGATTGGGCTGAACCTTCCTCTTGTGAGTTCGCCAATGGATACTGTGACTGAAAGTGCGATGGCTATCTCATTGGCCCAGGAAGGTGGACTGGGAGTCATTCACAAGAATCTTTCGATCGAAGGCCAGGCAGATGAAGTCGATAAGGTCAAAAGAACAGCAAATGGAATTATTGCTGACCCTGTAACACTGCCGCCAACAGCCACGGTAGCGCGTGCACGAGAAGTTATGGCACAGTCAAATATCTCTGGAGTGCCAATTACGACTGAGGGCCAAAAACTCGTCGGAATAATTACAAAACGTGATTTGCGATTTCTCGAACGTGGAGACACCCCCATCGCCGAAATCATGACACAAACTGGGCTGGTCACGGCGACTGGCACGGTAACGCTTGATGAGGCAGAAAAGGTCCTCATGGCAAATAAGGTCGAAAAGTTGCTACTGGTGGATGAAAAGGGTGTGCTCACCGGACTCATTACCATTAAAGATATCGACATGCTCAAGCGATTTCCGAATGCGTGTAAAGACAAACAGGGACGCTTACGGGTCGGAGCCGCCGTTGGTGTATTCGATTTTGAAAGAGCTGAAAGCCTTATTTCCAAGGGCGTTGATGTGCTTGTTGTGGACTCGGCACATGGGCACTCGAGCAATGTGATGGAGACAGTCCAGGAAATTAAAAAGCGATGGGAAATCCAGGTGATTGCGGGGAATGTGGCAACTCGGGAAGGTTGTCGTGATCTTTTGAAATCTGGTGCAGATGGGATCAAAGTTGGGATCGGTCCCGGGTCGATCTGTACTACACGGGTGATTTCCGGTGTTGGTGTTCCACAGATCTCAGCGGTCTGGGAAGCAGCACAGGAAGTTGCCGGTACGGATGTTCCAATCATCGCTGATGGAGGTATTCGCTACTCGGGAGATATTACAAAAGCGATCGCGGCTGGAGCCAACTGTGTCATGGTTGGTGGGTTACTGGCAGGTGTCGCGGAAAGCCCAGGTGAGACCGTACTTTTTCACGGCCGAACCTTTAAGGCGTACCGCGGGATGGGATCGTTGGGAGCAATGGTGCAGGGTTCGAGTGAGCGGTATCGGCAGCAGCAGGATGGTCGGAATTCGGACAAACTCGTTCCAGAGGGTGTGGAAGGCCGGGTGCCTTTCAAAGGCTCTCTGAGCATGTTTGTTTATCAGCTTGTCGGTGGCCTGCGTGCCGGGATGGGCTATTGTGGAACGCAAACAATTGAAGACCTACGGCGAGACGCCCGTTTTATTCAGGTGTCTGCCGCAACTGTTCGAGAAAGTCATCCTCATGACATCGCTATTACGCATGAAGCGCCTAACTACACGATGGATTCCGACGACTAGGGAAATGAAGAAACTGGCATTTTGTTCGGCTTCGCCAGGAATGGCATTTATAGCGAGTGTTTTGATTTGTAGTGTGGCAGCGGCAGATGGCTGGCAGGACTTTTCACGAGACGCAAAGTTTGCCGTTCAAAATGCTGTCATGAGGTCAAGCAAGAAATCCTACGAAACGACCGCTTCTACGATAGATGGTAAGAGTGATAGTCGCTCTTCTCTTCTCAAAAAAGATATTCGGCTTACGTCTTCAGAGGTTCCCAGTAGTTGCCTGGATACTGCGGACGATTGTCGGGAAGAGCTGGATAAACTGCGAGCTGATACGCTAGCTTCAATAAATCTGGACATCCACGTCACTGGCGTAGCTGGAAATGATTTTCCGTGTGAGTGCCGCCTCGAAGGAGAAGATTGGGAGCCTCGGCAATTTACAAATACAACAATGACGTGGAGAGCTGCTGGGTACTGTCACAAGCCGCTCTATTTTGAACAGTGGAACTTTGAACGGTACGGGCATTCCGTCCATCCGGTGGCAGACCCCTTCTTATCGGCAGGTCACTTCTTTACGACAGCAGCGTTTCTGCCGTATAAGATGGGTGTCGAATTACCTTG
Source organism: uncultured Planctomycetota bacterium (assembly GCA_905477565.1). Taxonomy (GTDB): domain Bacteria; phylum Planctomycetota; class Planctomycetia; order Pirellulales; family UBA1268; genus UBA1268. The sequence continues at coordinate 972 of CAJQGO010000002.1, read as the reverse complement.
GGAGTGCATCTATCCTCTTGGGTATTACCGTCCAGGCGATTGTGCACCATGGACTGTTCCTGCACCAGCAATGAGTCTGCGAGGTGCGGCTTTAGAAGCTGCCGCACTAACTGGTGTGTACTTTATTCTTCCGTTCCCAGGCCCAGGGTTTTAGCCTTGAAAGAACGTTCAGGTTTTTTTTACGGTTGCTAGATAAGCATAGCGTCGGTGAATTGATTTAAATGTGACCATGCAGCCTTTTTGTTCTGACATTGCAGAAATGGCTTTGTGGAGTTCCGGCCGATAGTGGACATGAAAACATGCAAGCCACTTTTTGAGCCCTCGTGCAAAGAATGAGGGGAGATCAGCCTGGTCCCAGAAATCAACAATGAGTAGTTCACCACCTGTTTTGAGATTCGCAAAAGCTGCCTCAAGAGCACCTGCCCAGGTTGGTACCATCGATAGGCAGTAGGAGAAGAAGATTGTGTCAAACGGCTCATCACGCCCGAACATCTTCACCCCATCAAGTTCTTCTGCCAGACCTTGTCGCAGCATGATCGGTGGATTATTACCGTGGGGTAGGCCTGCAGAAGAGATACTTTTTGAAGCAGTCTCAAGCATTTCGTGGGATGCATCCAGTCCGTAGAGTGCACCAGTCGATGTGCGTTTTCCGAGTTTGATCAAATTACGAGCAGTGCCGCACCCTACCTCGAGCGTCGCTGTATCGGGCCCTGTCACTAGTTCTTCAAGTAGTTGGTCCCGGCCAAGAAGGTAATAGTGTCGGGTGAGGTCATAGATGTGCCGCGTGAAACGATACATATTGTCCATCGCTACGGCTTGATCGTGCCCGGAAGACAATTTGTTATTCGATGAGGAAACCGGCGGTTGGGGCGGTGGAACAGATTCTGAAGTGTCGGTCATTGATTTTCCGAGGCAGCAACCTTGTTATAGATATGGAACATGCCGTATATCGCTGATCGATCCTGTTCGTGA
>CAJQGO010000001.1 GCA_905477565.1 uncultured Planctomycetota bacterium | reverse complement strand
TTACGAGTCCGACCAGGCGAGACTATTCCTGTTGACGGCACACTCTTGGACGGAACAAGTCATGTTGATGAATCATTATTAACCGGTGAGCCTTCACCCGTAGAAAAGAAAAAGGGCGACGAAGTCATCGCAGGAACAAAAAATGGCAGAGGAAGTTTTATTCTTTTGGCAAAAAAAACGGGAGCTGAAACGCTCTTATCTCGCATCATCATGCTTGTAGGTGCGGCGCAGAGGAGCAAAGCACCTATCCAAAGAATGGCTGATACCGTGGCCAGTATTTTCACCCCAATAGTATTGGCTATTGCACTCGCAACTTTTATTGGATGGTTTTTCCTCGGCCCTGAACCTCGACTAGCACATGCGATCATCTCAAGTGTTTCAGTCTTGGTGATTGCGTGCCCGTGCGCTATTGGCCTTGCAACTCCAATGTCCATTGTTGTTGGCGTTGGTCGTGCCGCCCGCGAAGGGATCCTATTCAAAGATGCCAAATCACTTGAGACACTTGGACGAAGCAAGAGCCTCATGATTGATAAAACGGGGACCTTAACAGAGGGCCAACCGACTGTTACTGACATCCTACTACTCAGCAATCAATCCGAAGAAGAAGTTCTACTGTTGGCAACTGCGATTGAATTAAACAGCGAACATCCACTCGCCACCGCAATCTGCCAAGCAACTCGTGACCGCAACCTCGTGGTACACCACAATGCTGAAAATTTTCTTTCAACTCCCGGTTCTGGCGTACAAGGAACTGTAGCAGGCAAGTCTGTCGCCCTTGGCAATGAGGCCTTTCTAGAGAACCAAGATGTGCCCGCTAACGAACTAAATGAATTTCGAAAAGCAGCGGATCCATTTCGGGCGAACGGAAAAACAATTACTGGCGTTGTGATCAATTCCCATATAGTTGGTCTGCTAGCCATCACAGACCCTGTAAAAAAATCTGCCCAAATGGCGATCAAACAGCTACAACGATTAGGGATTCAAGTCACAATGTTGACCGGAGACCATTCTGATAATGCTGGAGTTCTTGCACGAACAGTTGGCATTGAGCACTACGAGGCAGGACTTACACCGCAGGAAAAATATCAGTTCATTACTACGAGGCATTCCAAGGGTGAGCGAACCATAATGGTCGGTGATGGAGTGAATGATGCCCCAGCCCTTGCTGCTGCCACCATCGGCGTCGCCATGGGCACAGGGAGCGATGTGGCTATAGAGACTGCTGATGTCACTCTTATTCGGGGAGACTTACAGGCTCTTCCGTATTCCATTCAACTGAGTCGATATGTTTTGTTAAACATTCGACAGAATCTATTCCTGGCATTTTTTTATAATGCCATAAGTATTCCGTTAGCAGCAGGGATTCTTGTACCTACATTCGGCTCAAGCTGGCAGGTAAGTCCGATCTTTGCAGCTGCAGCGATGAGTTTGAGCAGTGTATCTGTTGTTATTAATGCTCTCAGACTTCAAACAGAGCATATCTCATTACCACCTGCATAGGCTTCTTGAAATACTCCTAACGAGATCTACTCTGATACGTTCGGTACGCCGACCGCTTCTGTTGCCGCCGAAGCTCGTATGCTTCGCGTCTCTGAACTAACTGCATGACCCGTGTCGAGTTCACGACATAGACAGACGGATCATCGATAACAAATGGCGTGGACCATGTTGTACCGTCATTCAGATTACACGAGTTAAAGAAGAATGAGTTAAGTCGTTCTGCACGAAAACTATACGGAAATTGGCTTGTTAAATGATCTTGAGAAGTCAGATCGTCAACGCCTTGGCGAGCAAAATAATGAATTTGGCCGTCGGGTGAGAGCGACATGCCCAATGTCCACCAACCGAACTGATCAGCCGAAATATTTTTTACTGGAAAATCAATTCCACGGTGATCTCCGCGTACCTTAATAAGTGCTGAATCACTTTCGACACCACGTGATGTCTCGCTACGAAAGTGAATCCACATACCCGGCCAGTAAGGCTCGACAACTGACGAACTACCGGAGGCAAAAAATCCTCTATTTGGCTCAAGCTTCGTTGTACGAACACCCACTCGAACACCAAAGTGGGGTCCGCTACGATTCTCCCACTTTTCCGCGGGGGGCAACCAAATACGGACAACACAACTTGGAATTTCACGTACGGGAATTTGGGACCCAAGCCTTGTGGTGATACCGCAAATCAGATCATCCTGCTGCACCGTCCTAGAATATGTCCCTGGAACACCCGAGTGCAACGTTCGAATAAGAAGCGCGTGATTACTTTCAGGTAACCCGTTCGGAGGTGTTTTAATTACTTCCAGAAGATCAGGTTGCCCTCGTTCGGGGCCTTCCTGCATTCTTTTATTTCCCGAAAAGGCCAATGGCCCGCGTGCTCGCCCATCTTCTTCTCGAGAACTCTTGGGATGGTTGTGATAAAATTTCCATCCGTCTTCTTCAAATGTATCCCCAAGATAATCAATTTTGGCCCCGCTGCCTGGCACCGGAACTGCTGTAGCTGATAGCGAGTAGTCAAGAGCAAGCACATCAGCAGCAAAAAAAGCAGTGATACCCAGTGCAACATATCGAGATAGAGCGTATTTCATAATTCTTTTTAGTGATAGTTTGAAAAAATCGAAAACGGTGCGGCTGACGAGCAGGCCCGATAGATGATTTCGACGAAAATCACAATTCAGAATAGTGATGAAACGACTGACGTTTCTGTCCGTACAATTCGTGCAAGCCAACCAGATCTTGATAAAATCAAAGAAAATTTCTCAAATCAGTGACGCACTCGCCCGCGTTGTGTGCTGCGCGCAGTTTTGTCGAGTACATGAAGCGATCTGATGCATCGCTCGGCCAACTGGCTTTCGGACAGGCTGTCTACTTCTTCAGCCGTGATGACTGCGCCGAATTCCAGGCGAATTCGTCCAGGCCGAGGCACCAGTCGGGACCGTGGCCAGCATTCAAAGGCCCCAACAATTGCTACCGGAACAATTGGGACACCTGCACGCTTTGCCAATAACGCAAAGCCATTTTTCATCTCACCTAGTTGACCAGATGCTGTCCTTGTGCCTTCCGGAAAAACGATTACGGCAGCACCCTTTCGCAGTCTTTGTATTACGGTCCTCATTGCAGTAACTGTCGAAGCATTTCGATCAATTGGAACGGCACCAAGCGCAGCAATCGCACGAGCAAAGGGACGAAAAGTGAAAAGACTACTCCGAGCAAGACTCGAGAGTCGTCGGTCCGTGGCGAGACCGAGCAAAAGTGGATCAAGATGACTCTGGTGGCTTGAGAGAACCACAAGGCCACCAGATTTTGGTAGTCGCTCCACCCTTCCAAGACGAAAACCGAATAGCGATACAGCAAAAGTACGGGAAAGAAACCACAACGTATCGTAGAGTAATCGACCCCACCATTCCTGATGACTCTCTGTCTGTTTTATTATTGTAGAGACTGAAGAATTCTTATCGACTATTGCCTCAACTTGTTTAAAAGCATTCATCCGTACTCTCTAAAATTCTAACCTGACTGGGATCTAATTTGAGACTAGCCCACGATCGCAGGCAAATTCTAGAACCTGTTTCACGACGTTTTCGAGTGAAAGCCCATCCGTGTTGATAATAATTGCATCCATTGCGGCTTCCATTGCCCCCACTGGACGATCTCTATCTCCTTGATCTCGCTCTATTTGACTGTACAAAATCTCATTCATCGTTTGGCTTTGGTCTCCAAGATCAACTCTTTCACGGTACCGTCGTGCCGCCCGTGCTGCTGGAGATGCATCAAGATAAATTTTTAATTCTGCGTGAGGGAATACAATCGTACCTTGATCACGGCCTTCCGTAACAAGATTAAACTCTTTGGATAAACTCCGCTGCATCTTTTTCATTTCTTCACGCACAGCAGGCATATCTGCAACGAATCGCGTAGCCGTGGTCACGCGATCAATACGTATCTCTCCTGTAATATTCCTGCCGTTTAGGAATACATTGCCATGAGCAGAATGAATATCGAGGCTTGCTGCCAACTCCGCCAGATCTTTTTCATTCTCAAGGGATATATCTTGCTCGAGTGCTGCCAAAGCAACTGATCTATACATTGCGCCAGTATCCATGTGGTACCAGCCCAACTCGTGGGCAAGTGCTCTCGCTGTAGAGCTTTTCCCTGCACCAGCAGGCCCATCAAGTGTTATGATTTTCACAGAAAAATAATCTCCAGGTCGACTAACTCATAACGACGCAGGAGGCATTCAATAGCTTTCCCGTCAATCACGAGACCAGCTTCGTGGGGTACTTGTGATTCATGCACTTCACCATTCCAACAAACGTGGGTTATCTTTCGGCTGAAGTTGAGTCTCATTCTGGACTCTTGTCCACATGATTCAAGCAAGCGGAGACGGAGACCTTCTTCCACC